>JAZURK010000056.1:0-2794 GCA_045606165.1 Christensenellaceae bacterium | reverse complement strand
TACGGTGGTTATTTAATTTATAACTCAAATGGAAAACGTTATAAAATTGAACGTTATTTTGCCGATAAAGAAACTAACGATACCTTTAAACTATATGATTTGCAAACTAACAAACAAATTGAAGTTAGCGAAAATTTAGGCGAAAAATTATTTGGTATCGACGTAGAATCTTTCGAACGTTCGGTATATTTGCCACAAAAAGAATATTTATCGTTAGTTATTAACGCAAGCACCGGCGGTGTAGAAATACCTAATGACTTTAGCTTTGAAAGCGTAAACGTTGCGGTTAGCACGGGTGCTATAAAGTGTTATTCCTCTGCAAAAAATATAAAAATAAATGCAAGCACAGGTAGCGTTCGCGTAGAAAATATATCTACCGATTTGCTTGAAGTAAACCTTTCTACCGGAGACGTTACAATGCTTAACGTAAATTGCAACGGATTGATAAAAATTGACCTTTCTACCGGAAAAACACAGCTTATAAACGTAACGTGTAAAAGCGTTAGCTCAAGCGGAAGCACGGGTGATATATCGTTGAATAACGTTATAGCTTTGCAAGATTTTTATATTACTCGCAGCACGGGCGACGTATACCTTGAAGGGTGCGACGCAGCCCAAACTTATATAAAAACTGATACGGGCGACGTTGAAGGAAGCTTTCTTTCTCAAAAGGTGTTTATCGTTAGTACCGATACGGGCAAAATACAAGTGCCAAACAGCTCCTCGGGCGGTAGGTGCGAAATTATTACCGATACGGGAGATATCGAAATAAATATAAAAAACGCCGAATAAAAAATTTGCTTTGTTACTAACTTTTAAAGCTTATTTAATTGCAGTTAATATTAAACGTAGGCTACGTAATAAACAAAAATAAATTAAAATTAACCCGCGATTTAAAATTAAAATCGCGGGCTTGCTTTTTTATTGTTAAAATATGCGTTAATCGCGCTATAGGCTTACTTTTGCGGTTTTAGTAGCAAAAGTTTGTTGTTTTATTATCTTAAAAAGTTAAGCGTTACGCCATCGGGTAAAACAAAGCCTGAGGGAATATTTTGTTCCCACTGCTCTTTAGTGCCCTTAAAGTTGATAGTTTTTAATTGTGTATCTAACGCAAAAATTTCTTCTATTGCATGTACTAGTGAAATGGGAATAGTTATTTCTTCAAGGTTTTTACAGCCCCAAAGACCGACTATGTCCGTTATTCCTTCCGGTATTTCTAATTTTTTTATACCACTTAAATAAAACGCATATTCACCCATCTTTTTTAATGAAGATGGCAATTCTACTTCAATTAAAGAGCTACAATTTTTAAATGCGCCCTTGCCAATTTCCGTTATCCCTTCGGGTAAATTAATCTCTGTTAAACTTTTACAATAAATAAAAGCTCCGTATGAAATAACTTTTAAATCATTTGGCAAAATTACTTTATTTAAACTCAAACAATTAAAAAATACAAAATCCCCTATTTTTTCGCAACCTTGGATTGTTACTGAAACTATTTCTGTAAGTTGAAATGCCATGTTTGCGATAAGGCGCACTTTTGGTATTACTATATCTTTTTCAATAGCTCCTTTATAACCCAAAAGAACACCGTTATTTATTAGGTATCCATCAGGTTGTGCATCCATCCAAGCAGTTTTGTTTAAGCAAGCAAAGCCAACCGATTGTATTCCATCAGGTAAAACGATCTCTTTAAGTGAATAGCATCCAGAAAAAGCACTATCCCCAATCAATTCTAAAGTATCAGGTAAAACAATATCGCTCAACATAACGTTTTCCTCAAAGGCAGCAGTATCAATTATTTTTACACTACTTGGAATCTCTATTTTTTTAATAGATTGGTACATATAAAACGCAAACGATCCAATTTCTTCAAGAGTAGAAGGCAGTTTGATAGCTGTAGTTACTTTATTTGGCATATGCTCAAGCGGAGCTGAATATAAAGCAAATCCGCCATTCGCTATCCTTTTTACAGGCAATCCCTTATAGTAATCCGGGATTACAACAGTACCCGATAAAATTGCCGTTCCTTTAGAAACTTCGTATCCGCTACCATCTTCAAGCAAGGTATATTCAAGGTTTGGGGTTGGATCTAACGGTGTGGTTATATTGCCGCTACTACCGTTTTCGCATTCAACAACGTAAATATATGTGGCATAGGTTGAGCTTAAAAAGCGCTCGCCGTCGCCTACGGCGAGCACTTTTATATTATAACTTCCCTCTTTAGTTAAGTTTGCTAGGCTGTAATAATTGGTTTGTATTTGATGTTCTACTCCGTCTACGTCTATTACGTAACCGATTGAGTTTTCTATATTAGCCCAAACCAATATTTTACCTTGCATATGAAAATTATATGGGGCATTAAGGGGTGTTGCTTCTTCCTTTGGCTTTACGCACGCCGCCAGCACACAACTTACTATGCACAACGATAATAAGATTATTGTTATCCTTAACTTTTTCATTGTTGTTTATCTCTCCTTTTAGGTAAAAAAGTTAGTAAGAGATCAATACTTTTGCTTTTTTATTGTTAAAATATGCGTTAATCGCGCTATAGGCTTACTTTTGCGGTGTTAAATTATTAAAAAGTGTTATTAATATAATTCTTAAACTGATCTGCAACAGCTTTAACGCTTGTGCTTAAAATGGGGTTTTGTAAGCCCACCTCGGCGCAAACTGTGGTGGTTAGTGCGTTGGTAGAATATTCAACTACGTTTTTATAAACTTCAACGTTGTTTTCTGCCGCCCAAATTTCAGCCGCAAAGGTAAGCGAAACTGAGTAGCTTACACAGTATCC
>JAZURK010000055.1:0-3057 GCA_045606165.1 Christensenellaceae bacterium | reverse complement strand
GCCATAGTAAAGGTTTTACCACTACCCGTAACGCCTACTAAAACTTGGGTTTGAAGGCCGTCTAAAACGCCTTCGGTTAAAGATTTAATAGCGTCGGGTTGGTCGCCCGTAGGTTTATATTTTGAGTGTAAAACAAACTTTTCCAAAATTCACTTGCCCTTTATATTCGTTAAGAAATCCGCCAATCAATCCGCTTGTTTAACGGCACGGAAATCCCCCATTATATGCCAATATAACTATACCACAAAATTTCAAATATGTAAACGCTTAAAAGGGATATTTTTATATTTATTTATTAAAGTTTTAATAAATATCGGCAATCTCACGTAATAATCTAATTATTGACACCGCCTATTAATTTTATGCAATAAAAAACTCGCCGTGTGGCGAGTTTATATTAAATTTCAAGCGCTTTAGATAAAGCGTTATTTTTATCAACGGCTAATACTTTACCGCTATCTTTACCAATCACCCCTACTTTATGAATACAAGTGTTAGACAACGGCCAATAAATTTGGGCAACCGTCAGTTTAACCGCGCTACCGTCAACGTGGCGGTAAGTCGACTGCATTATGCCTTTACCGTAAGTTTTATACACCGTTTCGCCATTTAAAGTAGAAGAGGAAACCAAAACCGTTACTTTATTAGATTTATCATAGTCTAGCACCGCACCGATAAAGGATTCCGATGCAGACGCCGAGTTCTCATCGGCTAGAATTACAATTTTTTCAAAATTGTATTCGTGGAATAAACTTGATTTAGAATAGTATTCTTTACGTTTACCATTTTTATCTATAGCGCTAGTTATAAGGTTATTTCCATTTTGATTTCCATCTATAAAATGTTTAGCAACGTTGCACAAAATCTCAATATATCCACCACCGTTTCCGCGAAGGTCGATTATGACTTTTGATTTATTAGTATCCTTAAACCTTTTAAGAACTTCTTCAATCTGCCCTACCGAACCCGCCAAACCTTTATCTTTACCATAAAACTTATCGTATTTTATATAGCCGGTCTTGTCGTCGGTTATAAAAGAATTTTCTTCGGTTTTGCAAAGTTGCATTTGACCACTTGCATCGGAAAACGCGTAAACGCCTTCGCTATCGCAATACTCAACGTAAGTTCGCTTATAATCTCTTCTTTGAAGGGTATAAGTTTTTATTTCACCATCGTAATCAATTTTAAAAGTAACGTAATCGTTTTCCTTCACCGCATTGTATTTAGCAACGAAATCACTATACGAAGAAAGGGTTGTAAACCCGCTACCCACATCCATTTCCGTTAAAACACCGCCCGCTTTCACACCTGCGTTTTTGCTTGGAGAGTTGCCTAGAACGGTATAAATTTTTAGGCTATCACCTAAAAAAGTTAAGCCTATACCCGTCATATTGCCGTAGCCTTCGGAATTGACTTTTTCATACTCTTCCTTGGTGTAGTAAACCGAATAATCGTCTAAAATAGCGTTTGAAATATCTTTAACTAAATTACCGTCTTCATCGTAGAGATAATGGCTTTTATAAGTTTGTAAAAACTGATAAAGGTCCTTTAACTCATCATCCATAGTCAAGTAATTAAAGAAATACCCTAAAAAGAATATCCCAACCACCGTTAGAACTATTAAAACTATGGAAATTATCTTTTTTGCCGTTTTATTCATTTATAGTATTTTCCCCAATTTTTAACTTTTAATTCGTAAATTTACCAAGTACCGAAATAAGTCTAAATTCCATAGCGTCGTTAAACTTTCTTAAATCAAGACCTGTGATTTTTTCAAGTTTGTTAAGTCTGTAAAGCAAAGTATTTCTATGAATATAAAGCACCCTTGCCGTTTCCGAAACGTTAAGGTCGTTGTTTAAATATTCTTCGCCCGTAATCATAAGTTCTTTATCTTTTAATACTCTACGAGTATTTTTGTCAAGCAATACCGATAAAAACTCCTCGATTTTATTAGGCGAAATATCTTCCATCATTTTAACGAGTATATAATCTTTATATGATTTTACGCCGTTTTGAATACCAAAAGAACCGCTCATCGCCTCGGTTGCAACCGCTTGCTTATATGAAGTAGCGATATCCGAAAAAGTATTTACCTTGCCCCCTACGAAAACGGAAACTTCTATACCCAACTCCTCGTATAACGACCTAACTATAAAACTAGCGTATTCGCTTGGCGAACGGTATTCCGTTTCAACGCTATAATCGATAAACCTAACGTAAGCGCAAGTAGTTTCGTCGATAATAACTGCGTTATCCGAACCACCTACCGTGTAATCCCTTAAAAAGTCGCACACTTCTTTGGATTTACCCATAGCAAACTTAAAAAGCATGCAATAACAAGTGTTTTTAGAAATAGAATACTTGTTCATAAAATGCAAAGTTCTACTTTTAGTCGTATCGCCTAAAATTATAGCGGTAAACAATTCTTCAAAAGAAAGGTGTGTAGATTTTATTTGGTTGTTCTCGATATAGTTGATAATAAATACGGCATAATTACTTTCGTTTTTAGACGAGCCGTTTATTCCGCCTATATACTTAATGCTGTTAAAAACGAATTTAAAGTACGTTTTATCAGTTTCGCTATCCACGAAAACGTCGCCACCCCAAGACTTAACCGCGCTATAATCAAGCGGAAAATAACTAGAAAAAGTAGACGCCTCCCTTAAACCGTCTTCCGATAGCACGGCTATTTCAATACCCGTTTTTTCTTTGATTGAAGTTAAAATGCCAAATAATTCTCTTTCCATAAATCCACCTTTTGTGCAATATGTATAAAACTTAAGTTAATTATACTATTTTTTTTACCTTTTGACAAGGGTTTAACAGAAATATTATTAGGCAATATGCACTAAATTCCGTAAAAAAGCGAAAGGCTGTTAACCTTTCGCTAAATTATATTATTTGTCTGCTTTTTCTTGAATAGCAAGCGTATCGCCGGCTGATGCGAGCATTTCGATAGTAGTAGCCATATCCCCGCTTTCAACGTCTTTAATAAAATCGTCAAGCCAGTTAGAACCTTTTTCGCCTTTAAACACTTCAGGTTCAGCCTTATCAACG
>JAZURK010000054.1:0-2140 GCA_045606165.1 Christensenellaceae bacterium | reverse complement strand
GGCTACGATCCGACTTGAAACCAAGAAAAGCATAGGTGAATATTTTTCTTCCGTACCAACGTAGTACATTGGCGATTTTTCATCAACGATAAGTCTGCGAATATCGTAGCCGTATTCTTTAAGCACGTTAAAGTGAGTAGTTGGTTGACCTGCATCGTGGATATATCCGTCGATATCGGTAGGTTCTAAACCTACGGCGTTTAAATATTTTTTATCAAAGCAAAGCATCATCGATAAATAACCGCCCGCACTGCTACCGCCAACTAAAATTTTATTACATTTGCCGTAAGCGGAAATATTGTCTTTAAGCCATTTTACCGATTTAGCCGCGTCTTCAATAAAGTCGGGGAATTTAGCGTTAGGGTATAAGCGGTATTCAACGGACGCGAAAGCAATGTTTTTGTCTACAAAATAACTAGCGTGCTTATCGTAGCCCTTGTGAGAGCAAGAAGTAAGCCCACCGCCGTGGAAGTATATAAACAAATCAAAACTTTCAGTTTCGGGCAAAAACAAGTCTAAATGCAAATTATCGCTATAACGTAAATCGTAATGGGTAATCATTTTAATGCTCCTCTATTGTATATGTTTTTATTTTATCATATACCTATAAAAAGTCAATGCTAAAATATTCGTTTTATAGTTTTGTTATATAATTCGGCAGAAAAACGTTCGCAATGCGCCGTTATAATCAAATTCTTGCGAATTTGACGTAAAAAAAGACTTACAAAGTGTAAGTCTTTTTTTGGTCTGTCTGGCAGGAGTTGAACCTGCGACCTCAAGAGTCGGAGTCTTGTGTTCTATCCAACTGAACTACAGACAGGTTTGATTACTAACGTAACGTATTGCTTAATTTAATGATAAACTAAAAACATAAAAATTGCAAGTCGATAGCATTAAAATTAATTTGCAAATTTGTCGTTTTATGCTAATATATATATATGGATAAAAAAACAGTAGTCGTTGGTATGAGTGGCGGTGTGGATAGTTCCGTTGCCGCTCTACTTTTAAAAGAACAAGGATACAACGTAATAGGCTTGTTTATGAAGAATTGGGAAGAAGATGATTCCCAAGGCGTTTGCACCGCTGAAGACGATTACGTCGACGTAAGGCGTGTTTGCAATCTTTTAGATATTCCGTATTATACCGTAAACTTCTCTAAAGAATATATGGATAGGGTGTTTAAGTATTTTATCGACGAGTATCAAAAGGGTAGAACCCCTAACCCCGACGTTTTGTGTAACCGCGAAATTAAATTCGGGCCTTTTAAGGAATACGCCGAAAAATTAGGTGCGGACTATATCGCTACGGGACATTACTGCGGTATTCGTCACGACGGCGACACCCACTACCTTTTAAAAGCCAAAGACAAAAATAAAGACCAAACGTATTTTTTAAACCAAGTTTCGCAAAAGCAACTTGAAAACGTGCTTTTTCCGCTCGCTGATTTAGAAAAACCCGCAGTTAGAAAAATCGCCGAAGATAACGGGCTCGTTACCGCCGAAAAAAAGGATTCTACGGGTATTTGCTTTATCGGCGAAAGAAACTTTAGGCAGTTTTTAATGAACTATATTCCTAACAAGGAAGGCGAGATAAGAACTTACGACGGCAGGGTGCTTGGTAAGCATATCGGGCTTATGTATTACACCATTGGTCAAAGGCGTGGGCTTGACGTTGGTGGCGTTAAAGGTGACGACGGTAGATGGTTCGTTATTGAAAAGGATTTAAAAAACAATATCTTATACGTTGCGCACGGCGAAGAAGATAAACTTTTCTCTAAAGGTTTATTGATGAATAGTTGTAACTTTATGCCGGGAACTCCAGATAAAAAGTCTTTTGAGTGTACGGCTAAATTTAGATACCGTCAAGACGAGCAAAAAGTTTTAGTCAATATTCGCGAAAACGATATCTACGTAGAGTTTGAAAATCGCCAAAGGGCAATTACCGAAGGACAGTACGCGGTATTTTATTTAGATGAGTACTGTTTAGGTGGCGGAGTTATCGAAAAAGCAATTTTTTAAAATTAATATTTTTAAGGGGGACGAAAACAATCGTCCCCTTTCATATTATATAATATACACGCGTGTACGCGCGCACGCGCGCGAGAGAAAGACGGCTGATTTTTCTAATGCTAACTTAAAAT
>JAZURK010000053.1:0-2237 GCA_045606165.1 Christensenellaceae bacterium | reverse complement strand
TATTATATATAATAAAATGTTTTAAGTCAAAGAATTTTCGCAATCAAAACCCAATTTATTCTCAAAAATAAACAAAAACCGCAAAATTTATTGCGGTCGTTATCATAATTTTTTTATTTTACCCACTTTCCCCTATAATTTGCGCGTTTAGATAAGTGGCAGGAACTTTTCCAACGATTAAATTATCATACACTAAAACACTCATTGACTGACACGAAAAACTCTTTTTTCCTAGCGCTACCACCGTCAAATCTGGCGTTACGTTCAAATAAAGCGTTTGCCTCGTTTGGTTTATCCCGGCACTTTCAAAACTTGACACGAATTCACACTTTACCGACGTTACGTTTAATAATTTAATATTGACGTTTTTTCCAACGCCCGATAAGATTTTAAGCCCTGTAAACGCACCAAGAGGAACGTCAACACCTTTAGAACAATAATTTTGAAAATACTTAAGAGTTTTTTGAGCCAAGTTTTTTGCTAATAAATTTACTTTAAAACTGTCGGTTGATATAAAAGTTATTTCTTTATTGTCGTTATAGTAAATCGCAAATATATCGTTAAATTTGACAGAATCTAAAAGTTCGTCGCCTAAAGCGTCGTATACAGCACTTGACATACTTGCCTGAAACTCACTCTCTCCTTTAGAAATTAAAATTTCAGTCGCACCTGAATAACATTTTAAAATTATCAAATCTAAAACGAAAAAAACTATAATAGCCAAAAACTTTTTTCTTTTTTTCATGCTATATAATATGCCGTATTTAGTATATCTTGATTGTTTTTTTAAGAAAAGCGCAAAATTCGTTGTTATTTAGGTTTAAGAGTGATATACTAAACAATAATGGAGACACGTTATGAAAAAGACTTTTACGACAAATATGCAAGACAAGGTTGGCTCGTTCGTTAAAGCGAGTAAAATCGTTTCAGAGCTTGGACTTAATATTACACGCGTAAGCTACAATAAAGCTGTAGATACTCACACGCTATTTTTAGAAGTTGAAGGCGACGAAAACCAATTAAAACTTGCATCGGAAAAACTTGCACAAAACGGATTTTTATATAACGAATTGACTAGTGGAAAAGTCGTTTTAATTGAGTTTAAGCTTGAAGATAAGCCCGGTGTATTAGTGCCTGTTTTAGATTTAATCGGTAAATTCAATTTTAATATCTCTTATATAAGTTCACAAGCAAACGGACTTCCGTATCAAAATTTCAGAATGGGATTATTTATTGAAAATCCAGACGATTTAACCGAGTTTTTAAATAAAGCGTCACTTTTATGCAAACTTAAAATTATCGACTACGATCCAACCGAAAAAGTTCTCGATAATACCGTCTTTTATCTTAATTTTGCAAACAGTATTTCTGAAAAACTTAAACTTGATAACAAGCAAAAATCAAGGCTTATCGTAAACTCTAACCTAATTATGGAAGCGTTGGGAAATACTACGAGAAAAGCACAAAAAACTTTTGATTATATCTCGCGTTTTGCAGATTTTGCAGTAAACTTTAAACACGAAAAATTTAAACCTAGAATTACTTGCCCGCTTCATAGCGATAAGTACGATATTATTATAATCGAGCCACCTTGTGGAAGTAATACGATTATTTTTTCAAGTGATAACGGCGTTTTAGTTGTTGACGGTGGATTTACTTGCTATAAAGAAGAAACGATAGAAATAATTCGTTCTGTAATTTATGATTTTGATAAAAAGGAAAAAGCACTCTTTTTAACACACGCAGACGTAGACCACGTTGGCTTAGTTGAATATTTTGATAAAATTTACGCAACTAAAGAAACAATCGAAAATTTTGTATTAGAAAGTCAATCTAAACCAGATTTTCGTGAAAACAACCCAAACCATGCTCCATATGTAAAAATCAGCAAAATTTTAACGTCATATAAACCTATCAACCCTAAAAAATTAACTGCCTTTGACGATAGAAATGCCGAAGCTAACAAGCTATTAAACAAAGTTTGTAACTTTAAAATTTTCGGGCTTAATTTTACAATTTATTTAGGCGCAGGTGGACACACTAAAGGCGAAACTGTATTTATAGAAGAAAATCTGAAAGTAGTTTTAAGTGGCGATTTATATATTAACTTAAACGACCTAATCATCGAACAGAAAGCTTTTAATAAAATCGCGCCTTATCTTATGACAAGCGTGGATACAGACAAAGAACTTGCAAATAAAGAGCGAGTTGAGCTTTTAAATCTTGTAGGTGGAAAT
>JAZURK010000052.1:0-3303 GCA_045606165.1 Christensenellaceae bacterium | reverse complement strand
CCCCTTGCTCTCATAGCGGTGAACGCAGCGTGACCAGGTGTATCAAGGAAGGTAATAGATTGACCGTTAATACTTACCGTATAAGCACCGATATGTTGAGTGATACCGCCCGCTTCACCCGCGGTAACGTTAGCGTTTCTAATCTTATCGAGAAGTGAAGTTTTACCGTGGTCAACGTGACCCATAACGGTAACGATTGGCGAACGTTTGATAAGGTTCGTATCGTTTTCGTCTTCATCTTTAAAGCCTTCGCTTAATACGTCTTCGGCAGTCTTATCAAGTTTGAGTTCAAGTTCGATATCAAGACCAGCAGCAATAAAGCCTGCAGTATCGTAGTCAATCGAGTCGTTGATAGTCTTTAAAATACCTTCTTTGAAAAGGCGTTTAGTGATTTCAACTGCTTGAATACCTAAAAGTTCAGAAAGTTCTTTAATAGGGATAATTTCCTTATTGATAACCGCCTTTTCGATTTTTACCGTTGAAGTAGTAGTTTCTTGGCGTTTATCTTTTGACTTTCTAACTTTTCTGTAACCCGTCTTATCTTCGTCGAAGTCCTCCATAGAAACTTGACCTTTGATAAGGGATTTTTTATTGATTGCTTTTTTATCTTCGTAATTATTCTTTTCTACGTTCTTTCTCTTGTTGTTTTGTTGTTTACCAGCGTCTTTAGGAATATAAGTTTGTTGTGTAAACGCAGGAGTAAACGGCTTTTTATCTCCGCTTGGTTTAGCGCCCATAGGACGTTTATCGCCGTTAGGAACGTATTCGCGTTTAGGCGCGTTAGGGTCGAAAGGTTTTCTTTCGCCGTTTTTGTTGAAAGGTTTTTTATCGCCTTGTTGTCTTGGTTGCCTTTCTTGAGTTTTAGGTGTTTCCTTTGGTTTTGAAGGAACGTATACCCTTTTACCGTCAATGATAAAGATATTAGGGTTAGAAGTAGGAATAATTTGAGGTTGTTTTTCTTCTTGAGTTTCAGTAGTAGATTCTTTTTCTACCACTTCTTCTTTAACTTCAGTTTTTTCTTCAACTTTTTCTACTTTTTTAGGTTCTACTTCCGCTTTAACTTCAACAGAAGGAACTTCGATAGGCGTTTCAACCTTTTCTTCTTTTACCTTTTTAGTTTCAACTTTTTCTTCAACGATAGGCGCAACTTCTTCTTTTTGTGCTTGCGCTTCTGCTTCTTGTTGAGCCTTTAACGCTTCTTCAAGTTCTTTTTTCTTTTGATTAAAAGCGCGCGCTTTTTCTTCAAAAAGTTTACCAATAGATTTGGCTTGTTTTTTAGCGTCGCTTAAAACGGCAGTCGCCTCGTCGTCGCTACCACCTTTATTTTTTACTAATTGATTAATGATTTTTATGCTAGCATAGGTCTCTTTCTTTTCTTCAATACTCATTACCGTACCCTCCCGAATATAAGGCAAAATCCTCGTCGATATTATCTATTATAGCCTTTGAAAGTTCTTTATTAGTTATTGCTATTAGTTTGCAATTAGGTTTATTAACAATCTCTTCAATAAGATGCGTTTTGCTGATATACAGTTTTGCCGATAACTTTTTAGCAAGTTTAACGGCATCATCAAAAGTGTTGTCACTTGCGGTTTTACAAAGAATTATTAAATCACAACCATTTTTTATAGTTGCAACCGCGTTGACACCGCATTTTACTCCCCTTGCCCTTAAGGCAAAACCGATAAAAGTTAAAACTTTAGTCTTTTTTTCCAAAAAGCGCCTCCTCTACGGAAACGTAAACGTCGCTTGGCACTTCTACGCCAAAGGCGTGACCTAACATTTTGCGCTTGATAATTTTTTCAAAGCAAGCGTTATCGTCGCAAACGTACGCACCGCGTCCGTTAAGTTTGCCCGTTCTGTCAACGAAAAACTCGCCGTCCTTGTTTCTTACGATTCTTATAAGTTCTTTTTTTGGTTTTGATTGTCTACAAGCAATACAAGTTCTCATAGGAACTTTTTTTTCAGCCATATCTACCTCGTTAAATAAGTTTGCCTAAAATTCTTGTGGTTTTTAAATTATTCGTCGATTTCACCTAAATCAACGTCAAAATCATTATTTTCTACTTCTTCGTTTGCAGTTTCTTCCATTGCTTTAGATTCCGACTTAACGTCAATCTTCCAGCCTGTAAGTTTAGCGGCTAAACGAGCGTTTTGACCGTCACGTCCGATTGCAAGCGAAAGTTTATCGTCGGCAACGACAACCCTTGCAGACTTTTCGTCGATAGCAGTTACGCTTAATACTTTAGCAGGCGCTAAAGCCTTTGCGATAAATTCAAGCGGGTCTTCACTCCAAGGAATAATATCAATTTTTTCACCGCCTAATTGTTCGATTACCGCGTTAACGCGCGCGCCTTTATTACCAACGCAAGCGCCTACTGCATCGATTTGTGGGTCTTCACTATAAATAGCGATTTTACTTCTTTGACCTGCTTCCCTTGAAACTGCTTTAATAACTACAACGCCTTGTCTAATTTCTGGAACTTCGTTTTCAAAGAAACGTTTAACTAAACCAGGAGCAGTTCTTGAAACTAAAACTTGGGTCGTTCTGCCAACAGTTCTAATTCTTTTAACGTAAACTGTAATTTTACCGTTAACTTCGTATTTCTCACCAGGAATTTGGTCTTGAGGTAACATAACGCCGTCAAATTGAGCGCCCGAAAGTTCAACGTAAACGTTGCCCGCTTCGATTTTTCTAATAATAGCAGAATGAATTTCGTTTTCTTTATCTTCAAACTCAATGATACTGTTGTTTCTTTCTGCTTCGCGGATTTTTTGCATAACTACTTGTTTTGCAGTTTGCGCTGCAATTCTACCAAATTCCTTTGGCACGAATTCTTTTTCGAAGTTGTCGCCAAGTTTGTAACTTTTTTTGAAAGTTTTAGCCTCAACTAACGAAATTTCTTTATCAGGGTCTTCAACAGTTTCTACGATTTTTTTAACGGCGTAGAATTTAATAGCGCATTTTTCTTCGTTATACTTGATAACTACGTCACACGCGTCGCCAGCGTATTTTTTGTACGCAGACGTCAATGCGTTTTGTAAAGTGTCTAAAAACGCTTGTCTTTCAATCCCCTTGCTCGCGCAAATTTCTTCAAGTGCGGCATAAAAATCTTTATTTACCATAATATTTTACTCCTTGTAAAATCATAATTTTTTATTTTAAAGTTAAAACCAAGTGGGTTTTAATCAAATTTGATTGCTTCGTTAATTTTTGAAATTCTTGTAAGTTCAATTTTAATATCTTCGCCGTTTACCGAAATTACTACGTTTTTACCGTCGTATTCTTTTAAAACGCCTTCA
>JAZURK010000051.1:0-2669 GCA_045606165.1 Christensenellaceae bacterium | reverse complement strand
TATAACTTGGTTTGAAGAGGATTATTATGAAAAAAAAAAGAATTACAAAAAAACGTTAATTGCTTGTTATCTTGGCTTTATTACACAAGCAATATCAGCAAATTTTGCCCCTTTATTATTTTTAACGTTTAAAAGCACCTATGGAATAACTCTTGATAAAATTGCTATAATTCCTTTAGTGTTTTATTTAACACAGTTACTTGTAGACTTTGCATCTACCAAATTCGCTGATAAAATAGGATATCGCACTTGCGTAGTTGCATCTCAAGGGTTATCATCTATTGGGCTCGTTTTAATGGCAATATTACCAGAAATACTCCCCGTTCCGTTTATCGGCATTTTAATTGCGGTAGTCCTTTACGCAATAGGTAGTGGACTTATCGAAGTTTTAGTAAGCCCTATCGTCGAAGCTTGCCCGTTTGAAAATAAAGACGGAATGATGAGTTTACTACATTCCTTCTATTGCTGGGGTGCTATGGGCGTTATTTTAGGCTCTACACTCTTTTTTGCGTTATTCGGTATAGAAAATTGGCATATTCTTACTTTTATTTGGGCGTTAGTTCCACTATTTAATACCTTTAATTTTATCAACTGCCCTATAGAACGTTTAAATGAAGACAATAAAAGTATGGGCGTTACTAAACTTCTAAAAACTCCTATATTTTGGTTAATGATAATACTAATGATATGTTCTGGCGCTTCTGAAGCAACTATGGCACAATGGGCACCAGCATTTACCGAGTCTGCAATTGGCGTGTCAAAAACAATAGGTGATTTAACCGGTCCTTGTTTGTTTGCAATGTTTATGGGTATATCTCGTATGCTGTACGGAAAGTTCAGCAAAATACTTGACTTAACTAAGGTTATGCTTATATGTGGCATAACGTGCGCCGGTTGCTATTTATTAGCATCTCTATCTACCTTACCTATTTTAGGTCTTGCAGGTTGTGCTTTTTGCGGTTTTGCAGTGGGTATTATGTGGCCTGGCTCTATCAGTATATCATCACAAAAATGTCCAAACGGCGGAACTGCAATGTTTGCTTTTTTGGCATTAGCCGGCGACTTAGGCGCTATGGTAAGTCCAGCCATGGTTGGAAGTCTTTCCGAAATGGCAGGTGGCAATCTTAAAATGGGTCTAATCGTAGCAACGATATTCCCCGTTATTCTAGTTGTTAGTTTATTAATTCTTAAAACAAAAGTTAGCAAAACAAAAAGTAAAGAACAGTAAAACTAAATTTACAATAAAGCGTACGAAAAAAATAGTTCAAAAAGCACCTCAAAAGTATTCAACTTTTGAGGTGCTTTTTAATTTTGAAATGCTTTTTATTCTCTAAATTGTTGACTATATAAAGTTTTGTATCTGCCGTTTAAGTTAAGCAATTCTTCGTGAGTTCCTTGCTCTTTAATAACGCCGTCTTCAACTACTGCTATTTGATTAGCGTGTTTTATAGTTGAAAGCCTATGCGCTACTACTATGGTAGTCCTACCTTTACAAAGTTCGTCTAATGACTGTTGAATTAAAATTTCGGTAGAATTATCAAGAGCGCTAGTCGCTTCGTCTAAAATTAAAATAGGTGGATTTTTTAAAAATACCCTTGCAATAGATAACCTTTGCTTTTGCCCTCCCGAAAGCCTTACTCCACGCTCGCCTATTACAGTATCATAGCCCTTTTCAAGCGTCATAACGTAGTCGTGTATGTTCGCACGCTTTGCCGCTAATATAATTTCTTCTTCACTCGCATCGGGGTTGCCGTATAAAATATTATCTTTTATACTTGAATTAAATAAATATACGTCTTGCTGAACTATACCTATACTCTTTCTTAAAGATTGCATCGTTATATCTTTAATGCTAACGCCGTCAATTAAAATATCGCCTTGTTCAACCTTATAAAAATTAGGAATTAAATGACAAATTGTAGTTTTACCACCACCGCTTGAACCGACAAGTGCAAAAATTTCGCCCTTACTAACTTTAAAAGATAAGTCGTTTAAAACGTCTTTATCTTCGCCGTAACCATAAGTTACGTTTTTAAACTCGATATTACCTTGAACGTTTTTAATGTCTTTAGCGCCTACGTTATCTGTTTCAATAGGTGTGTCCATAATTTCGATAAAGCGTTGAAAACCCGTTGTTCCGTTTTGGAATTGTTCCATAAACATTATAAGTTGGCGAACGGGTGCTAAAAAGATATTTATTGAAACGATAAATACAGAGTAATCGCCGAGTTCAATTTGACCTGCATATAAAAACAATCCCCCTGCAATTAAAACGATAACGTTAAATACTTCAGTTACAAAAGTTGAAGTAGAGTGAAAAATTCCCATAAAATGATAGGCTCTTTTTCTTGCTTTAACAAACGTTTCGTTGCCTTGTTCAAACTTTTTAATTTCTGCTTGAGAGTTGGTGTACGCCTTAGTTACCCTAATGCCCGAAATACTGCCTTCAAGCGATGCGTTAATTTGCGCTACTGCCTTTCTACTTTCCATCATAGCGTTACGCATTTTTTTACGAACAAGCATTGAAATGGTTATTAAAAACGGAACGCACAAAAATATAATTAAGGTTAACGTTACGTTAATAGTTAAAAGATAAATAAACGCCGTAATAAATGAAATTGACGAAATTATTAACGTTTCAGGACCGTGGTGAGCAAGTTCGCTTACGT
>JAZURK010000050.1:0-10313 GCA_045606165.1 Christensenellaceae bacterium | reverse complement strand
TTGATTTATAAACTATAAGAAGTTAAATCTTTTGCATAAAGCAAAATCTTTACAAAACTGACGTTTTTACTTTTCTTGTTTGAAATATCGCAAAGTTTCAAATCCTTGCAAGCAAATTTTCAACTTCTTAAATTATCTAATATAGGAACTATTAGTCCACTTTGTATATTTTAACATTTAAAAGGGGTTATGTCAATTACTCTATACAAACTTTTTAACTAAAATATAATATATATACCCAAAATTTAACCGTTTATCCTATAACTGCCGTACCGTTTACATAATTTTCAAGCACGTCACCTCCACCCCTTTTTACTTTATTAGCAATTTTAACTAAACTTTTAGTGTCGATATTTTTAAACTTATACTCTTTTATAATTTCTTTAAGAAATTTATTAAACTTCTTTTCGCCCATAAACTCGTATAGATTATTGAACGCTATTTGCGAACGGTAATAACTAATAGAAACGTACTCGATATCGCTAGTAAACTCGCCTAAATTTTTAAGCATTTTTTCGCTAGTTATCCCCTTCTTTGAAAGGGCTTTTCTAATATCGATATACTGCGCTTGTACTTGATTTAATAGTTCTTGTTTAGTCTTACCGTATTCCGAGTGATTAGCAAAAAACAATATCGTAGACAGTTCCGTTAAACCTTCGTCGATATACGAATCTTCACACTCGTTATTTCCTACCAACGCATACCACCATTGGTGCGCCGTTTCGTGAGTTATACAATAATCCCTATCAAAACCTTTAAGCGTACAATCTATCATCGTTAAGCAAGGGTATTCCATACCGCCGTATAAAAAATCCGCCTCGCAAACGACGTATTCGGGATATGGATATTTTAAAAATTCATTTGAAAAATATTTGATATTTTTAACCGCAGTGTCTAGCGAATTTTCGGGGGTTTTATCGTTAAAATAATAATAAAAAACCTTTACTCCGTTTATCGTTTTAGCCGTTACGTTAAATTTAGAAGAAAGCACGAAAGCAATATCCCTAACGCTATTTCTTTCATAGTGATAAGTGGTATTTTCGCCTGAAAAATTAGTTGACGTTGGAGTCATTGACGACGCTACCGCGTACCTTGACGGAACGGTTAAGTTTACTTTGTAATCGGCAACGTTAGAATAAAACGGGTCGCCCAAGCGATAGTATTTATTTTCGTAATATTTACCGTTTTCATACACGCAAAGCACGGGGTAAAATCCCGTTAAGTTAATCGTGTTTTCTCCAAAGCCAAACCTATGTTTTACGTTTGGTAATTGAATAGAAAAATCTATCGTAATAACCCGTTCTTCACCTTTATTTAAGGGGATAGAAAATGGAATTTTTAAGTGGCTTTTTTCTTGGTTTTGGTATGTAAATTCACACTCTTTTTCGCCTATAAAAACTCTTTTAATTTCTATGCATCCTCCATTAAAGCCGTTTGGGTATGCCGTAGCAAAATATTCGGGATAAATAGGCGTGGTTTTAACGTCGTTAAAAGCGTTTGGGTATAAATTAAACAATAAATATTCTAAACCGTCTATATCGTTATAGTAGTTTAGTTTAAGCCTACACTCTGCCGACATATCTTCGTTTAACGCTACGGTAATTTCATAAACGTCGTTTTTAGAACTTTCATAATTACCGCAACCTAAATTAAAAAACGCGGTAACAAGTATTAGTATAAATACAGTAAATTTTTTCATTAAAAAACTCCCAAGTATAATATTTATACTTGAAAGTTTTATTTATTATTACTTTTCTTCCATTAAAAGATATTTTTGCGGATTTACTTTAACGCCGTTTTCTAAAACCTCAAAGTGCAAATGCGCACCGTCTTTAAATTCCTTGCGATTGTTAGTAGAAACAGTGCCTATAACCGCACCCCTTTTAATTAAATCTCCAGCGTTTAAATCTTCGCTTACTTCAATGCTATTATACACCGATTTAAGTCCGTTGCCGTGGTCAATCGTTACGGTTGTCCCTTCAAGTTTACCGCTTACGATACTTTCGATAGTGCCGTCGTAACAAGCAACAACGCTACTACCTTCTTGCGCGGCAAAGTCAATGGCTTTATGTCCCGTATACACTCCTAAAGTTTGGTTGTAAACAACGCCCGCCTCAACGTAATCTTTAATAATTGTTCCATTTACCGGCATATCGAAAACTATTACAGTTGCCGTTGGTTTATCATTTGGATTATCGGTAGGCGTATCGCTTGGGTTATCGCTAGGCGTATCGCTTGGGTTATCGTTAGGCGTATCGCTTGGCGTATCAGTTGGAGTATCGCTTGGGTTATCGTTAGGCGTGTCAGTTGGATTATCGCTTGGGTTTTCTATAACGTTTCCACCACCGCCGTCTACAATAGGCGAATTATTCCTAGACGCCACTACTATTGCCACCGTAATAAAGGTAACGACTGATAAACATATTAAAAATATAAAGTAATATATGTTTTTTCGTATAAAGTTTATTGCTCTGTTTGTTCTGTTTGACATATTAACCTCCGTTTTATGTATTTAATAACTGCCGTAAATTATAGGATAGCCAAGTATTACTCCGTTATCGCTCACCGCTAAATGAACGTTTACTTTTTTGCCGTTTAAGACTTGTTTTTTTAGTAGTTTATTTGAGTAAAAATAATAGTTTTCTATTCCGTTTATACTTTCAGTAAAAACTATTTCGCAATCGTACTTTCTTAAAAAACTTACCGCTTGACTTTCGGAATCCAACTTTACCTGGTAGCCGTCGTTTTGATAAAACACGGGGAAATTTACAAACTGCCCCGACGACTTTCCGCCAATGCAAGTTACGGTATCTTTACTTATAAACGGTACGCCGATTAAATACAGTACCGCCGTTAAGACAATTACGGATACGCCAAGTAGTTTTTTAAGCATAAAAAAATTCTCACCGCCTTTACAGTGAGAATTATCGCCACGTATTAAATTTTTTATACTAATTTTAGAAATAATTTTTTATATCGTTTAAAGAATCTAATATAAAGTCAGGTTGACGTGGATATTTTTGAACGTCTTCCAACGTCGTTTCGCCACTTAAAACGAGCATAGTATTAAACTCGTTATTAAGACCGAAACAAATATCGGTGTCAAGCCTATCGCCGACCATAAGGAATTTTTTGCTACCCGCGTTAAATCTTTCTTTTAAAGTATCGCCCATAATGGTTTTAGGTTTACCTATAACGAGCGAAGGCGTATAGCCGTTAGATACTTCTATCATTTTGATAAACGAACCGATGTCAGGGATAAATCCGTCTTCGGTATTACAGCGGTTGTCAGGGTGAGTTGCTATGTATAACGCACCGTTATCAAGGTTTTTAACTAAAGCGCATAAACTTTTGTAGTTGAGTTCCGTATCGTAAGTGATAAGCGCGATATCGCAGTTTTCTTCTTCCGAAAGATTAATGCCGTATTTTAAAAGTTCCGCTTTATACGATTTCGTAGCCATAGCGTATACTTTTTTACCTGGGTAAAATTTATTTAAGTATTCGCAAGTTGCAACGCCAGCCGAATAAATTTCGTCCTTTTCGTCGTAGAAACCAAGTTTAGTTAATTTTTCAACGTAAGTATCCGCGCTTTTTGAAGTGTTGTTAGAAAGGTAAATGATTTTTTTGCCTTGCTCTCTTAAAAACTTCAAAGTGTTAGGCATATCGCCGATAGGATTGTTGCCGAGATAAATAGTTCCGTCCATATCAAGTAAAACGTACTCGACTTCTTTTAATGCTTGTTTTAAATTTTCGTTCATTTTAAACACCTCAAAACACCTGCGTCCCTACAAAGAGTTAAAACCGAAGTTCGATTAGAGAAATAAGTGCATAACGATAAAGAATTTTTTATTATATCGTAATTTATAACGGGCTTTTCACGGTTAGGTTTATTGAGTCCCGCATAAATTTTTTCGATAGCAAAAAGGATAGATAGTAGCGACGAAGTTTCTTTAATAAATCCGTCTTTAGTTTTATAGATTAACGCGTTTAAAAGGTTACGCCTTTTTTCGCTTGGGATTTTAAGTTTTTTTCTAAAATAACTTCCGCTTTTGCCCGTGGATTTTTCAAGTAAGAAAATATCCGCGTTATAGTCCGGCACGCTTATTAAATCGCTAAAATCGTTATTAAAATACATATGATAAATCTTAACGAGTTTAGAAAAAGCCATCATTAGCCTGTCCCCGTAAGAAAAATCAGGCGAAAATACACCTAAAGTATCAGCAAACAATTCAACAGCGCCTTCTTTAATAATACCCGTAGTCGCGTTGATTTTAGCAAGAACCGCTTGACAGTAAACTAATACTTCTTTAGGGTTTTGGTAGTTGTTAATTGCTATAACTTTTTGGATAGCGTCTTTAACTTGCTCGTAAGAAGTTTTATCAAAAGTAAGCCCGTCGGTATACACCCTTAACTTGTAATCTATTAAAGTTAAAAGTTTAGAAACGGTGCGAATATAACTTTCAGCTATCATTTCTTTAGAAGATTTTTTAATAACTTCAATATCGCAAACCACCGTTTTAAAAGGCGCAACGTCTACTAAAACGGGAATACCGTCAAGTAAAATTTGCATTTCGCTAGATAAAACGTTTTCAAAGTTTGGCTCGGTTAATACGGCAATGCACGGAATTTTTTGCATAGTAGCGTAATAAGCGGTAAGCGCAAGTAACTGCGACGAGCCCATTGCTATCACTTCCCCACCCGAAAAAGTAAAAAAGGATTTTGAGTGAACGTGATAAAACTCGCTATCTTCAATAAGTAAAACGTTGACTTCCGTTTGAGTGTCTTTAAGCGCTTTGTTTACAATTCCGCCAAACTTAACGTAATCACTTTCTAAACATACGAAGTCAACTTTTTTGTTTTCGACTTTTAACGCAAGCGAATACACGGCGTCATATAAACTCGCCGTGCTAAATTCGGGAAGATTATCTTCCATATTGATAGAAAAGCAATTTTGCATTTCTAAATTGTAATCGAAAATCTTTTTTGTCATTTATCTTTCTCGCCTACCGATATTTGAAAAAAGCACCAAACGCTTTTCAAAGTTAGGACATTTAGAAATAGTGCGGTTAGTAAAAATACCGTCTTTTTTATCGAACGAAACGGAAACCGCGTTACCTATTACCGCAAGCGACGATTTAAAATCAACGTCAAGCGCGGTGGTTGGAACGTGCTGTCTTGGAAGACCAACGCCGTACATTGATATAGTTAACATTTCGTTTTCGCTAAAGAAGTTTACTATTTTTAAGTATTCTTCTTCGCTTAATTCTTTATTCCTTATGGTTATAGAGTTAAAGCCTTTTCTTCTTAAAGTTTTAACTATGCTTGTTAAAGTTTCTTCATCGTATTCTTTAATCTCTAAACCGCACGAAGTTATTACACCCAATTCTTCGTTGAGTTTGATAAATCCCGATAAGTCGATAAGTTCTTCGTTTATCATAGGCTTTAAGTAGTTATTGTAAATTACTTTAGCCAAGTCTTCGGTAAAGTACATATTTTCACTTTCGTGTAAAAACCTAGTTTCGCCTTCGCACGAAACGATGCCCATATGCTTATCAATAAACTCTAAAAGTCCTTTGCCTTTACCGAAAGTATCAACAATTTTTTCCGCCAAGTTTTTAGCAACGTGTTTTTCGGTAAAAATAGTTTTTTGCTTTTTAGCATCTTTTTGAAGGGCTTTTACGTTTACGGTAATGCCTTGACCTTGTAAGTTATTATTTACTTTGTCGATAAGTAAAAGAGTATTTTGTAATTTTTGCTTGTTGATTTTATCAAAAAGTTCTTGATAGCAAGGCTCTGCCTCAACGGGTATACCGTATCCGTAAAGAACGGTTTTGCCATCGCCGAAAATAGACTTACCGTCTACCCTATAACCGCAAGTGTAAGGGATTTTTAAAATTTCACAAGCCTTTTTAAATTCTTGCGAATACGATAAAGTAGCATAGTCGCAAATACCAACGCCAAACGCGCCCGAACGATAAGCAATATACGCGCACATCGTTGGCGAATATAACGAGTAACTTTTAAGCGAAGTAAAGTGAAGTGGTACGATATCTTTAATAATAGGCGAGAGTTCGGGATTAGTTTTTTCCATTTTTACTAGTTGTTTTAAAGCAAGCCTTTTTACAAACGAAAACCTATGATTTAACGCGTCCGTTAATTTTACCGTATTTTTCATAAACCGAACCCCCTTTTAAAGAATAGTTAGTACCTTAATATTTTAATATTTCTATACAATTTTGTCAATATAATTAACCAAATAATGGTTTTTTATAAAAAAACTTGCATAATATTTAAAAAAAGTATCGTTTTTAATAGAAATTTTTAAAACCCCCTTGAAATTATTTTTTTTTCGTGCTATAATGATTGCAAATAATATTAAAAACGTTAAAAAAACGTTAAAAAGGGGGCTTTTATGAACAAAAGTGAATTTACTAGAGTTTATGCTGATAGACTTGGCGTTACTATCAAAGAGGCTGAATTTTTTGTTGCTAAATTTATTGATACTATAACTGAATGCCTTGAAAATGGCGAATACGTACATATTTCTAACTTTGCTACTTTTGAACTCCGTGAAAAACAAGCTCGTGACGGCGTTAATCCGTTAACTCACGAAAAGGTTGTTATTCCTGCTTGTAAATCGCCAAACGCTAAATTCTCTAAATCTTACAAAGCAAAATTTAACTAAAAAAAAGGAAGTGGATTAACTCCACTTCTTTTTTTATTCTTCAATAAATAACTGATATAACGATTCGGCGCTTTTTAAAGTCGTTTCCGTTTTGTAGTTTATGTAATATACTAAAAACTTAACAAGTTTTTGCATACCGCTATCACTAGGCACTTCGCCGTTTTCTATAAGTTTAAAGGCGTTGTAGGTGGAAATCATTATTTCCCTAAACCCGTCCTCAAAGCAGTTAGCGCAAGAAAACTCGGCGTTTTTAAAACTGAAAAACACTCTGTCCGTTATTTCTTCCGCGCATTTATAACAGTTATAATCGGTTATACCGTAGCCTAAAATTTTAGTTGATTCTATTAAGAAATTACAAAGGTAAAAAAGTTCGTTATCGTTATAGCAAATGTTTTTTACAGTATTTATAATTAGGTCGAAAAAGGACTCGTCTTGATTGCCGTCTTCTATAAGTTTAAAAGCAAACTCGCCAACTAACGCTACGGTGTAGTATTTTTTAAGATTTAACCTTAAGTTATAAAAAGTATCTATATGCGACGCGTTTATAACGGTATACCTATCCCCTTTTACCGCCAAGATATATTCGCAAAAGCAAAAAGGCTCGGAGGCAAATTTTAATTTCGCACCCGATTTTTTAACGCCTTTTATGGTAGCCGTTATCTTGCCGTATTCAAGCGAATATAAAGTTAAGATTTTATCGTTATCTTTATAGTCCACCGTTTTTATAACTATCGCATTAACTTTTATTTCCATACTAACGCTTTTGTTTTTCGATTTCTTCTTTTTTTTCTTGTTTCGTATCTCTATGAAGAAGATAAAAATTCAACGCGCCCGTCTTTGCAAAAAGTTGCCACGCTAAATTTGAAAAATCATCACCATTATTATACATATCGCACACTCCTTACTATAAGAGTGTGCGATTTTTAAATTTTTATTACTAGTTTTTATATTTTTTGACTAGGCGAAGGTGCGAAGTGAGATTGATACAAAAGGACTAATCAAATACAAGTAAGACTAGGCAAACCCCGAAGGCTATACTTGCCGTATTGCCGAGCGGATTTAACAAAGTATTACGCAGTATTTCATTAGGACTTTATCAACCGAACAAGCAACAGAGCCTTAACGTTGAACACGTCCTGATGCGTCACCTTCGGCAAGTTTTTTAACTTCGTCAACCGAAACCATATTGTAGTCGCCTTCGATAGAGTGTTTTAAGCAACTTGCAGCAACTGCAAATTCAATTGCTTGTTGGCTATCGTAGTTATTAAGAAGCGAGTAGATAAGACCAGCGCCAAAACTGTCGCCACCGCCTACTCTATCAACGATGTGCATAGCGTATTTTTTAGAGAAGTATGCAGTGCCGTCAGTGTAAAGCATTGCAGACCAGTTGTTGTCGTTAGCAGATAAACTTTCACGTAAAGTGATTGCTACGCCTTTAAAGCCAAATCTTTCAGTAAGTTTTTTAGCAACCGAGATATAGCCGTTTCTATCAAGTTTACCGCTGTAGATATCAGTGTTGTCCGCTTCGATACCGAATACGTCTTTAGCGTCTTCTTCGTTAGCGATACAGTAATCAATGTAGTTACAAAGTTCGCCCATTACTTGACCTGCTTTTTCTTTAGACCATAATTTTTTTCTAAAGTTAAGGTCGCAAGAAATTTTAATACCGCGTTTTTTTGCTTCTTTACAAGCGGTAATACAAATTTTAGCCATACTGTCAGATAATGCTGGCGTAATACCTGTAAAGTGGAACCAATCAACGCCTTTAAAAATTCTTGCCCAGTTAAAGTCGCTTGCTTTTGCCATAGCGATAGCAGCGTAAGCCCTATCGTAAATAACTTTTGAAGGTCTTTGCGATGCGCCTTTTTCGCAGTAGTAAATACCAACCCTTTCGCCACCGCGAGTGATAAGTGAAGTATCTACGCCAAATTGTCTTAAACTGTTAACAGCCATTTGACCGATTTCGTGCGAAGGAAGTTTAGAAACAAAAGCGGCATCCACGCCGTAGTTAGCAAGTGAAACTGCAACGTTTGCTTCTGCGCCACCAAAAGTCGCTTCAAATTTTTTAGATTGAACAAATCTTAAGTAGTTTTCAGGCGCAAGCCTTAACATTAATTCACCGAAAGTAACAACTCTCATATTATTTCTCCTATTATATATAAATTTTAAATTTTTACTATTTCGTTTGGTTGTATTGCTACGTTTTTGTTAAAATAGCAAATATAAACGGTTTGTCCGCTTGGGTTGTGAACGGTATTTCCGTCAGCAGAAAACTCTAAACTATCAAACGCTTTAACGTAAGAATAAATTTCGCCGTTTGTTGCATACCAAATATCTTCACGATTGCCGATATATTCACAAAAATCTTCAATAACGTTCCAGTTATTATTAGTATCAAACTCGTAACTGTGACCCCATAAATAAAATAAAATTGGATAGTTTCGCCACATATGTCCATCTTCATTTCTTTCAACGAAGGTTTTGGCAAGTTCCATAAGTTTAGGATTGTCGTGGTGGCAAGTGGTATCCCATTTAAGCCAGTTTTCAGGAAATCTAAAATTTTCAGTAGTGACAACCGTTCTTGAATAATTTACGCCACAGCACTCTAAAATCTTGCATACGTTATCGCTATACGAACCATTAGCGTAAGCCATACCTTTAATAATTTTACCGAAAATACTTTCAAGTTCTTTTCTATCCGTTAAAACGTCATCGGTGGCAAGGGCTGGGTCTATTTCGCCAAGAGATAAATGCCTATAGCCGTGAATAGCAACTTCCATACCGGAATTCACGTATAACTCAACGCATTCTTCTTTAGTCATACGACCTTTTTCTATATCGCTTGGCTCGTTAGAAAACAAACCCGCATTGATATTGAAAGTTCCCTTTATGCCGTACTTTTGCATAATGGAAATTAAGCGTTTGTCTTGCCTAACACCGTCATCATAACTTAAAGTAACCGCTTTAACTTTAAAGTTAGGAAAACGTAAAAAACTTCTTAAATTTCCTTCCATAATATTTTATAATGTTTCTAATACTTTATTGATTTCTTTGCAGTTTTGGGTAATATCGCCTTTCATCATAAAACTACCGCCGATAGCGTAAATTTTATCGAATTCTAAAAATTCTTTAAGGTTAGAAAGGTCAACGCCACCCGTTGGTAAGAATTTAACTTGTGGGAAAGGTCCAGAAAGAGCCTTGATTGCTTTAAGACCGCCGTAAACGTTTGCAGGGAAGAATTTAACAACGTCTATGCCAAGTGAAATTGCTTTCATAATTTCAGTAGGAGTTACGCAACCAGGATAGTAAGTAACGCCTTTTTCTTTACAGTAAAGTGCAACTTCTTCAGAAAGACCTGGCGAAACGATAAATTTAGCGCCTGCATTGATTGCTTTGATTGCTTGTTCTTTGTTGATAACCGTACCAGCGCCGATATACATATCAGGGAACTTTTCTACGCCAAGTTTGATTGCCTCTTCAGCGCAAGCAGTTCTAAAAGTAATTTCGGCAACGGGAAGATTACCGTCACAAAGGGCTTGTAAGGTAGGGATTGTATCTTGTAATTCTTTAATAACTACAACCGGAACAACTTTATAATCCATAATTTAAACCTCTTTTTAAATATTCA
>JAZURK010000049.1:0-3839 GCA_045606165.1 Christensenellaceae bacterium | reverse complement strand
GCCTTCAAAATATTTTTGACCTTTTACGGGCGCGTAGAGTTTAACTTCTACCTCCTTATCAATTCGTTTTAAAAAATCCCTATCCGTTTTAAACGGCCTATCAATACCGGGGCTTGACACGTTTAAAGTGTAAGGCGCAGGATACGGGTCAAACTCGTCAAGCGGAGCGTCGATTAAATTGTGAAAAGCCTCGCAAGTGTTAAGGTCTACACCGCCGTCTTTAACAATAAAAACGGTAAGTTGCGGGTCTTTAGTAATTTTAAACGTTACTTCTACGATTTCAAGATTTAAACTCGCAGCGTAAGGCGTTAAAAAGTCAACGATTTCTTGAATCGGTTTTGCTTTCATATTTACCCCCATAAAACAAATTTGAGAGTGGCTAACCACTCTCAAACTCTAGCAAAGTCAATTTACATTATTAATATTAACATATTAAACCAATAAATGCAAGCATTTTTTCACTAATTATAAGATTTTTTATCTTTTTTTTAAAGCAAGTCACAATAATAGGTTGATTTTAAAATAGCAAATCAAATACAAGTAAGACTAGGCAACGCCCTTTAGAATAGAGTATACGTCTTTTCAAGGGGGTAACAAAGTATTACGCAGTATTTTATTTACTATTGTGACTGGGTCTTTTTTAACTCTAAAAATAATTCCGCAGTAGCAAGCGCGTCGGAAAGCGCCCTATGATGATGGAAAACTATTCCGTAATAGTCGCAAACGTTATTAAGTTTATGGTGAGATAATTGCGGTAAAACCTTTCTAGAAATTACTAAAGTATCCAAACAATCGTTCTTTATGATATAGCCAAGCGTTTTACCTACGTTTTTTATAAACCTAAAGTCAAAATCCGCATTATGCGCAATAAAGGTACTATCGCCTAAAAACTTTACAAAGTCAGGAAAAACCTTATCAATCGTAGGCGAAAATTTAACAAGTTCATCGTCAATTCCCGTAAGTTCCACAATCCTATCACTGATATGTACTTCTGGGTTAACTAACGTTTGGAATTGCTCTACTATTTTGCCGTTCACAATCTTTACAGCGCCTATCTCGGTAATTTTATCGTTTAAAACGTCCGTACCCGTAGTTTCAATATCAACAACTGTAAACACGGTATCAGTAACTTCGCTAGGATAATTAAACACCTCGGTAAAAAAGTTATCTTGTTTTGTGATTTCTATTGGTTTAGGAAATACCAAAGTATAGTTTTTAGGTATCGGTTTAGAAGGTTTTTCAATAATTTTAAAGTCAGACGGAAACTCGCAAAAGTGAAAACCTTTAATCATTAAACTAGGTCTATCGTTGTAAAGTTCGTTTTCGCCTCGCATAATGATAATACTGCCCACTTCAACTTTTTCAAGTTTTTTAAGTTTGTTTTTATCGCGAGTAAAGAATTTACCGCTAATTTTACCGCTTTTATCGTCTAAAGTTAAGGTGTAATACTTATTTCCGTTTTTACTTTCACGCTCTTCTTTAGAAACGACTATACCAGCAAAATACACCGTACCTAAAGTATTTTCGCCGTCGGCAATATACGTTGCCATATCGTAAAGTTTATCGTCGCAATACTTCATTACGTTAACGACTTTTAAGTATCTAGTATAAAGACTTTCTAAACTTGCGTCGGATACCGTTTCAATATCGAAACTTTGCATTTGCCTTTCTTTAGAAACGGTTACTACGCTACCCTCAAAATCATTACTAAATTGGCGAGATAAATATTCTTCCATTACCGATAAAACTGAAGTTCTATTAAAAAAATCGGTAATTTCACTTGAAAGTGAAACTTCGTAAACCACCTTTTTATCCGCGCTTAAAACTTTAACGTCTGCGATATCGATTAAATGCGCTACCGCAAAACAGTTGTCGCAAACGTATTTATATATAGCGTTTTGCGCAATTTGTTTATCGCAAATAGATTTTTTACATACAACCGCAACGTCAATACCGCTTGGCATTATCTTTTTAAATGAAGTAGCCAAAAAATCAACGCCGTCACCATTAACGGCAACGTCGCTGACGCAAGTTATTTCCACGCAATTAGAAGTTTGGTTATATTCAGCCGATGAAAGACGTATATCACCTAAAGTTTCATCAACTTTTTTAAGTTGTATAAGTAAGTTATCCGCTACGTTATTCAAATTCTTTTAGTTCCTTAATAAATTCTTTTTCAGCGTCTTCAAACGGCACTTTTTTTACCACTTCGCCTTTTTTGAAAATGACGCAATAATCTTTTGAGCCCGCAATTCCAATATCGCAGTCCCTTGCTTCGCCAGGTCCGTTTACAACACAACCCATAACGGCTATTTTTAACGGTTTTTTAATATTGCTTGTTAATTCTTCAATGCGGTTAGCAAGCCCGATAGAATCGTATTCCGTTCTTCCGCAAGTAGGACAAGAAATAACCTCGGCGTAGTTGGTATCAAGCCCAACCGCCCTCAAAATCTTTTTACCCGCGTAAATTTCTTTAACGGGGTCGGCGGTTAAACTAACCCTTATGGTATCGCCTATTCCATCAAGCAACAATGCGCCTATACCTACTGAACTTTTAATAAGTCCGCTTTCGTAAGTACCCGCCTCCGTTACGCCAACGTGAAGTGGATAATCGACTTTAGACGCCAAGTATCTATACGCTTTAACCGTTAACGGAACGTTACTTGCTTTAGTAGAAATCACAATATCGCTAACGCCGTACTTTTCAAGCGCTAAAACGTTTTTAAGCGCGCTTTCCACAAGCGATATTTCATTTTTGCCGTATTTAGCCAAAAACTCTTTTTCTATACTACCCGTATTCGAGCCTACCCTAACGGGAATTTTATGCGCTTTTAAGCAGTCGGCAACCTTTTTAATGTTTTCTTCACTACCGATATTTCCTGGATTTATGCGGACTTTATCCACGCCGTTTTCTATAGCCTGTATAGCGAGTTTATAATCAAAGTGGATATCGGCAACGAGTGGAATATCCGTTCTTTCCTTAATCGTTTTAAGGGCGTTTGCATCTAAACTGTCTTTCACGGCAAGCCTAACGATATCAGCGCCCGCTTGTTTTAAGGCGTTGATTTGGTTTACAACTTGGTCTATTTTAGCCGTATTAACGTTAGTCATTGATTGTACGGCTATCTTGTTTCCTCCGCCGATAACGGCAGAGCCGATTTTAACAGTTTTCATATAGTTTTAGCGTCCCTTATTCATTTCGTAAATTATTCTTAAGCCTTCTAAAGTCAACATTCTATCAATTCTAGTAATGCAAGAAACTTCTTTTGCGATAATTTCACCCATACCACCCGTAGCGGTTACGGAAATTTCGTCAACTTTAAGTTCCGCTTTGATTTTCTTAACGATATTTTCAACCAATCCAGCAAAGCCGAAAATTATACCCGCTTGCATACAAGTTTGAGTATTTTTAGCGATAATACTTTTTGGTGCTTCCAATTCAATCATAGGAAGTTGAGCGGTGTTAGACACCAAGCCTTCAAGCGAAGTTTTTATACCCGGCGCAATTACAACGCCGATAAGTTCGCCTGCTCCCGTTATTATATCAAAAGTGGTTGCTGTACCAAAATCAATTACGACCATAGGTTTTCCGTCGCCGTATTTTTTGAACGCGCAAACGGAATTAGCAATAATATCCGCGCCTACTTCCCTAGGATTATCCGCCTTGATATTAATACCAGTTTTTATGCCCGCACTAATAGTCATAGGCGTGATTTTAAAGAAGTATTCACACATATGAATTATCGTATAGTTAAGCGACGGAATAACCGACGACATAATTATGCCTTCGATTTGCTCTTTTTGTATATTTTGAGATTTTAATAAATCTTCTACGATAA
>JAZURK010000048.1:0-4635 GCA_045606165.1 Christensenellaceae bacterium | reverse complement strand
GTTCCGCTTGTACCGGCATATCCGTCAAGACGGTGGCAAGCCTTACTTTAGAACCAAATTCTCTAGTAATAAAAAGTCCGCTTTTGCCAATAAAGCCTAAACCTGAAAGCCTACCCGCCATCTTATGAGAAAATACTGCTTTATAACTATCTTTATCGTCTGCGGTGCTTTGCGACGCTGCGATAGGATAACCGTTGTAGCCATGTTTTTCAAGTATTCTTGCAAGCCTAAAGGTTATACTGTCAAGCAACGCGTTTGCTGAACGGTATTCGTGAAAGTAGGAAATGGTAGGTCTATTATCAATGGTTTTTAAAACGCTATCGGGAAGTTTAACCGCAACCGTTATGGCGTAAACCAAACTAGTATCGGTAGAAATCGGCGGGGTTTTCAGTTTGCTAAACCCCACCAAATCAACGCCCATATCATAGAGTTTTTCTTTTAATTCGTTTTGAAAAGTTTTTATATCACACTTCATACAAAATCGTTACAGGCCCGTCGCTCAACTCGGAAATTTTCATATCAGCACCGAAAACTCCCCTTTTAACGGTTACCCCGTTTTCCTCTACTCTTTTACAAAAATATTCGTATACCGAATTGGCGATTTCTGGAAGTTCCGCCTCGCTGAAACCAGGACGGTTACCACGCGAAACGTCGGCGTACAAAGTAAATTGCGAAACGACCATAATTTCGCCGTTTACGTCAATAACGCTTTTATTCATTTTGCCGTTTTCGTCTTCAAATACCCTTAATTTAGCAATTTTAGAGGCGAGATAATCGGCTTTATCTAAACTATCGCCCTTGCCTACGCCAAAATATACGATAAGACCGTAAGGGATTTGCGAAATAAGTTCGCCGTTTACCCTTAACGACGTTTCTTTAACCCTTTGAACTACGGCTTTCATAACTAAAACTCCTCGGCTATAAGTGACGCAGCGCCAACAATACCCGCGCCGTTTTTTAGTTTTGCAGTGACGATTTCCGCTTTAGGCGTGCCTTCGTAACCGTACGAAAAACTTTCGAGATAATCTTTAATTTTATCCGTTAAGTAATCCCCTTCTTTTGAAATTCCGCCACCTAAAACAATCATTTCTGGACGGAAAACGTTACAATAGTCAAGTATCCCTTCCGAAACGTACGAAACGTAATTTTCAACCACTTTATTTGCCGTTTTGTCGCCTTTTTTAGCACAAGCAAAAGCGGTAATTCCATTAACGTTTTCAATATCGCCGTTAACAAAATCCCACATCATAGACGTTTTATCGTTAATCATCGCCTCTTTAGTTTGGCGAATAAGCGCGGTGGCTGACGCGTACTGCTCGTAGCAACCGTTTCTACCGCAACCGCATTTTAAACCGCCTTTATACATTACGACGTGCCCAAGTTCGCCCGCCGTACCAGCATGGCCTTCGTAAAGTTTTTTATTCAAAACTATACCACCGCCGATACCCGTGCCAAACGTAAGCATTATAACGTTACTTTTGTTTTTAGCAACGCCGAATATTACTTCGCCAAGCGCTGCGGAGTCAGCGTCGTTAGCAACCCTAACGGGTAAACCCGTTTGTTTTTCTAAAAGGGCTTTAAGTTCAAATTCCGTCCACTTTAAATTAGACGAAGTTTTTACAATTCCTTTATTTGCAATAATTGCACCTGGGCAACCTATACCAATCCCCTTAATTTGTGATTTGTCTAGATTATTTGCTTTTAAAACGCTATCGATTAAGTCGTTAATTCTTAAAATTTGCTCGTTTTGCGGATAATTTTCCGTTTCTATTGCCTGCGAATATAAAATCTCGCCTTCAACGCTAACAAGACCGCATTTTATCGACATTCCGCCGATATCTATACCTAAATAATACATAATTTTAAATAACCTTTTCTTCCATTAAAATTTCAGTGATTTCTTTTATGTTTGTAGGAAGTTTTCTATATGGACGAATAGCATAATGATACGCTAAATACGCAAGTCTAACCTTATCGGCGTCACCGCCTTTAATTTCGGTTGAAAAAACGTCTAAAACGTATAAAAGTTCTTCTTTTTCTTCTTCTTTTAACCTTGATTGTTTAATAGATAGCCTATCTAAATCCAAAAGCCTTAAAAGCGTAGTATTTGGATTAATTAAAGGCTTGTCTTCTTTAATATCAAAAGCGTTTTCAGTTATGGTTTCGCTATTATTTTCTTCATTAATAGGCGTGTATTGCGTTTCAGTTTTACCAATTAACGAAAGACCGATTTCATAAGTGTAATTCCTAAAAGGAATTAAAACTTCGTTAGCAAAGTTTTTAAACGCCAAATCGTAATTTTTAACACCGTTAAAATAATCAAGTAAATCTGTAAGTTGCGCGTTTTTATTATTGATTTCACGAAGAAGTAAATACACTAAAGTAATAGCGTCGGTATTTTTTTCAGGAAGAATAAAAAACCTACCTTCTTCGTTTTCGACAAGCGCGTCTGAAAGTATGCCTTCAAAATCAAAACCGTCAACGAAATACGAAAAAGTATCAGACAAGATTTTTGATGAATTGATAGTTTTTAAAACCTCGAAAATTTTAGCGCCAGCGAATAAATATTTTGAATTGATAAGACCGTCAACCACGGTTAAAAATTCGTTTAAAGATTGCTCTCTTGTTCTCATAAGTACACCTCAAATTTTTATGCAACACTACAAATTGTTGTATTTTTTATATTGTACCACAAAATATAAGAAGTTTCAACAATTTTTTAAAAACTATTGCTTTTTATATTAAATTTAAGTATAATATAAGTCCACGCGCTAAAAAGAAGGCGCATAGATAAATTTACGGAGGAAAAATTCTAATGCTTGTCAAGGGCGACGCTTTTATTAACAAGTTAATATTATTATTCGTCTTTGACCAAATGGACTGCCCGCTTTCCGAAAACACGCTTATTGATATGTGCTGTTCGTCAAACACTTGGATTTCGTATATGGACTGTAAACCTATACTTAATAAACTTTTAGACGAAACGCTTATTTCTAACATGGCGTCGTACGGCGACCCGCTTTACGCTATCACTCCTGAAGGAAGATATTGTTTAGCGGAATTCTACGTTAAAATCCCTACCTCTACCCGTGAGGCAATTTCAGCGTTTATAAAACAAACGCGCCAATCCTATCGTAGAAAACAAGAGTGTTCGGCGGACTATTATATGAATAAGGATTCCACCTACACCGTATACTTAAAAATCAACGACGTTAATCAACCCGTAATGGAATTAAAGTTTAACGTTCCTAATAGACAAATTGCTAAAAACATCTACAAAAAATGGGAAGAAAAAGCCGGCAACTTGTACGCGCTTATCTATGAAAATTTAGTAGACTAACAAAGGAGACATTATGAATATTTATAACACTTTAGGTACTTGTAGTAGACAAATTTTATTTGACGTAACGCCTGACGGCAAAGTTAAAAACGTTAAATTTATAGGCGGTTGCTCGGGCAATCTTCAAGGAATTGCTAAACTCGTTGACGGTAGACCCGTTGAAGAAGTAATCAACGTTTTGTCGGGTATTCAATGCAGAAGTAATACTTCTTGCCCTGACCAACTTGCAAAAGCGTTAAAAAATTATTTACAAAATAAAAACGCATAAAATTTAAGGCTAACTTTACAGTTAGCCTTTTCATTTAAAAAAGTCGCCGTACGGCGACTTTTTTAAATATCAACTTTATTAAGTAAGTTTTCATCATTTTGGCGAAGTTCTTTAGGAATAACAATCTCATCAAAAGTAACGTAATATTTTTTATGATTATAAGCGTAATAATCAACGAATTTAACGGTGATTATCGAAACCGACGCGAACGGTACGGTTACAAGCAAAGCAACGTTAAACGTTATAATTGCCGTTAAAAACGCTATTGCGTAAATACAAAGCACCATTACGAAATAAGAAATAAACCTTTCAACGAAAACGCCGAAACTTTTTTCTTTAAAACCTTCGAAAAACGCTCTAAACGGAGATTTATTTTCACATACCATTTTAGGTAAAACGTGACCTACCACGGCTTGCCTTAACGCTATCGATGAAAAAACTAAAAGTAAAATAATAGATATAGCGTAGATACCTAAAACTTTTAACAAAAGCAACGCAACAGTAAAACTAATAACGATAACAACCGCGTTATAAACTAAAAGCATTACCGTTTTGTAAAGCGCATAATAGCAAGCCTTTTTAAAGTTTTCAAAAAGCGTAGAGAAAAATTCCGCGTGACGCATACTAGACATATGCTCGTTTACGTTTACCGCAATAACGTAATCGCAAAGCGCATATAAAAATTTCATTACTTGTAAAACTAAAAAGCCAAGTATTACCGAAGAAATAATATTCCCTTTCATCCCTACTATAAAGGCGGATAAATCATCTAACGCCATAGTTAAACTGTCGGTAAAATCAAGGACTTGCGTCGAGCCAACGTTAAAATAATTAACGATTATGCGCTTTAAAATATCAATAACGCTTTTAAACTGTTCACTATTAAGTACTGGGCGAATAATGATACTTGCAAATAAGTAAATTAACGCTCCCCCAATAACAGTAACGATAAATTTATATAATAAAAGTTTATACGAAAGCGACTTATTAGAAGTTGCTATCTTTAACCCGTTAGAAATCTTCATAA
>JAZURK010000047.1:0-3258 GCA_045606165.1 Christensenellaceae bacterium | reverse complement strand
TTATGAAGCGCATTACGCACAAGGTCCACTAGATTTTATATCTAAATTAGAAATAGCGTTAAAAGAGTGTTATGAAAGTGAATATTGGCTTGAATTATTATTCGAAACTGATTATATAAATGCAATACAATATAAAACGCTATTAGAAGAGTGTGGTAGAATAAGGAAAATGCTTATTTCTTCGTGTAAAACAGTAAAGGGTAAGATTTAGAAGTTTAAATTCTAACTAGAAATGAACCATTTTAATGAAAAATTTTATCCGCAACTCGCAAATTTCATTTGCGAATCTCGTGCGCGGTAGCGCATATCACCATTTTGCTATTCAAAATGATATCGTGCAAGTTTAACTTGCATATCGTTATAAAATAAAATCCTACACTTGTGTAGGATTTTTTTATCTGCCTAATATTATTTCTGCAACAACGTTTAAGCCTTTCATTACGCTGGATTTTAATAGTTTTTCTTCGCGCGTGTGCGCGCCTGCGCCTAAATGTGTGCCTACGCAAACCGACGGAATTCCAAGCGAAAGGGGAATATTACAGTCGGTTGAGCCCGATTCGATTTGGCATTTTATCCCCGAGTATCTTTCAGTAATCTCTATCGCTTTATCTATAACTTCTTGCATTTTTTGTTCGTTAACGCCTTTACCGCAAGGTCTTTCGCCTACGACTTCAATGGTAATTTTAGCATCGGTTTTAGCGCTTTCAAAAATTCTAGTAAACTTATCTTTCATTTCGTTAATACAGTCGGCGTTGTCCGAACGGTATTCGCATAAAAACTCAACGCTTTGCGCTATGGTGTTAACCGACGTTCCGCCCGATATAACCCCTACGTTATAGGTTGTTTTGCTGTTTTTAGCGATAGGCGGTGTGATTTTATAAATTTCCGAAATGATATTGCTAGCAACCGCTATTGCGTTTTTATTGCCAAACGCGTTAAACGAATGTCCGCCTTCAGTTTTTACGGTAACTTTAAGCCTTGTAGAGCCTACTGCTTTTGTTATCAATTCATCGTATTGTCCGTCAAATGAATAGGCAAGCGAAATTTTATTTTTAAAATCTTCAAAAATCTTTCTCGTGCCTTTTAAGTTGCCAAGTCCTTCTTCGCAAGAGTTAAACACGAAAAGCAAGTTTTTGTAATCGCTTGTATAGTTTTTAGCAATATACTTGCAAACGGTAAGCATTTGCGCAACGCAAACCGCGTTGTCGATAACGCCGGGGGAGTGGATATACTCGCCGTCGTCGATATACGGCATAGGCGTTTCATTGGGAAAAACCGTGTCAATATGCGTTAAGAACAAGGTGATACCGTCGTTTCCGTCAAGGTTTACGGGATAAATTACGTTATAAGCGTCGTCGATATACACGCCTTTTGCACCGTTATTTTCAAGCCAAGATTTGATAAACTCCGCGCGGTTTTTTTCCTTGTAAGACGGCGCGGGAATTAACGTTATTTGTTTTAATAATTCAAAAATCTCGCTTTCTTGAGTGTTTAAAAAATTTTGTAAATTTTTATCCATAGTTTTAAGGTAATTCTATTTCGTAAAGATTTTTAGGCGGAATAGGTTTTGTTGAAGTGTTAACAACTTTTTCTACTTCTGCTTGCGCTTTTGCTATTGAGATATTAGTGCCCGCGCCCGCTATACAACCGCCAGGGCAACCCATACCTTCAATAAGACAGCCGTTCTTTTTGCCCGCTTTTGCAAGAAGTAACATTTTCTTGCATTCTTCAAGACCTTCGGCGTGCTCTATTTTAACTTCAACGTTAGGGTAGTAGGCGTGTACGCATTTTTCAATAGCGCTAGCAACACCGCCAGCCACCGCGTAACCGCGTCCCGCGCCCGTTGCCTCGTGTAGTGAACGCTCGTTTACGTATTTGGTAAAGTCGATTTCTTTGGCGTCGAAAATTCCCGATAATTCTTCAAAAGTAATAACGAAATCTACGTCACTTCTAACCGACTCTCTTGACGCCTCTAACTTTTTAGCCGCGCAAGGCCCTACGAATACAACCCTAGCGTTAGGCGTTTGTTGTTTGATTTTTCTTGCCGTTGCCACCATTGGCGTTAACGCTTGCGATACTTGGTCGATAAGCGTAGGGAATTGTTTTTTAGCAAGCATTGCCCAACTTGGACAGCACGACGTTAATAAAAACGGAAGTTTTCCCGAAACGACTTCTTCAACGTAGCTGTGCGCCTCGGTAGACGCCGCAACGTCCGCACCGCTTGCTACTTCGTGTACTTCCTTAAAGCCTACGTCAAGCAACGCGCGTTTTATCATTGCGATAGTAACGCCTTCGCCAAACTGACCAACTATTGCAGGCGCAACTTCGGCTACCAAATAATCGCCTTTTTTTATTGCTTGTATCATTTGGAAAATTTGTGATTTATCCGCAATCGCCGCAAACGGACAACTTACCATACATTGACCACAACCAACGCATTTATCGTTGTCGATTTTTGCTCTGCCAAGTTCGTCGGTAGTAATTGCTTTAATACCGCACGCTGACGAGCAAGGTCTAACCTTATGCGCTATCGCGTCGTACGGGCAAGCCTTTTTACACTTACCACAACTAATACATTTTTCTTTGTCGATAACCGTTTTGCCGTTAACTACCGAAATAGCGTTTCTAGGACAAGCAACAACGCAGGCTTTAGCAACGCAGTTTCTGCATTGGTTTGTAATTTCGTAAACGTTGTCTTGACATTTGTCGCACGCCGACGGAATTACTTGCATAAGCGGTGGTTCGTAATACTTATCGCTGATATTGCTTTCTTCTAAACCTTCGGTGATATGTACGGGCTTGTCAGACGGGCGTAAACTCATACCCATTGCAAGCCTAACCCTTTCCGCTGCAATCGCGCGTTCACGGTAAATACTTTCCCAAAACCTTGGAGTTTCGGTAGGCGTGATTTTATAAGGTATTGCCTCAATACCGTCGTTTACTTTATCAAAGTCTAATTCGTACGCTACTTTTGCAACTTCTTTAAATATTTCGCGTCTTAATTTTTTTACCGAAGTAGGTAACTCTCTTAACTGACCAGGCATAATGTGTCCTTCGCCTACATTTATTCACTAACCGCTACGCTATTTGGTTGTTCGTTTAAACGTTGGCTAAAATTTTTATTTTTCTTAATTTATAATACAAGAAGTTGAAAACTTGCTTGCAAGGGTTTGAAACTTCGCAGTATTTCAAACTTGAAGTGTAAAAACGAAAGTTTTTACGGCAAAACGACGGTTTTGCAAAGATTTTACCGATAGG
>JAZURK010000046.1:0-5247 GCA_045606165.1 Christensenellaceae bacterium | reverse complement strand
AGTAGTAAACGGCGGTAACGCGTGCGATTTAACTACGCCTTTTTTTACGGCTTTTACGATAAACGGATTGGCTTTACAAACGTTGTAAACTTCTTCGGCTTCCGCTTGATTAGACGGCTTAAACGAAGTTCCGTTTTTGTTTGATAAAAGCATTTTGAACTCGATATCGTCTTTATCCGCTTTAAGTTTAGCCGAAATATTCCAATATTCCTTTGGCTCGAACTCTAAAATCTTGCGTTCTCTTTCAACGGCAAGTTTAACGGCTACCGATTGAACGCGACCTGCCGACTCGCCGTCTTTAACGCGCGTTCTAACGAAAGGAGAAAGTTTATAGCCAACTATTCTATCCAAAATACGCCTTGCTTGTTGCGAGTCAACTAAATTGTAATCAATTCTACCAGGGTTTTGTAAAGCGTTTTTAACGGCTTTTTCACTGATTTCGTTAAACTTAATTCTGTGGGTTTTACCTTTTATATCTAAAACTTCGTACAAGTGCCACGCGATTGCCTCGCCTTCTCTATCCGGGTCGGTTGCAAGGTAAACTTTATCCGCTTTTGATGCTTTTTCTTTAAGTTTATCAACTAGCGCTTTTTGTTTTGGCTCGATAACGTAGGTTGGTTCAAAGTTGTTGTCAACGTCTACGGCAAATCTTTTTTCGGGAAGTCCCCTAACGTGTCCACCGCTACCTTCTACTTGATATTTGCCACCCAAAAATCTTTCTATTGTCTTTGCCTTTTTAGGCGATTCTACGATAATTAATTGCATAATACTCCTGTCTTGCTATTTCGCGCTTTTAACGTATTCGTTTCCACCGCTACAAACGATTAAACCTTTTATTTCTAGCATCGTAATAATAGGCATAATCTCAAATATTTTTAAATTGGTTTTCAAAATTATATCGTCAACCAAATTAATACCTTGCGATATACACTCGTAAACGAGTTTTTCTTGCTCGGATAACTCAATATCCGCTTGCTTTTCAGCATCGTAACCCATAACTTCCAATATATCTTCGTAAGTTTCGGTTAGCCTAGCGCCGTCTTTAATTAAACTATTGCAAAGCCCTCCGCCAGCCTCGGTAATTCCGTACGGAAAAGCAAATATTTCCTTGCCGTAGTCAAGCGCGTAGTTAGCCGTGTGCCTAGCACCGCTATTAACTTCTCCGCTCGCTATCAACACCCCGTCGCAAAGCCCAGCGATAATTCGGTTGCGGATTGGGTAAAAGTACGATTTAGGCGAAACTTCGGGCGAATATTCGCTAATAACTAAACCGCCGTTTTCTATAATTTTATTGATATAATCGCGGTTGCTTTCTAAATTCCAATAATCAAAGCCCGATGCTAAAACTGAAATAACTTTACCGCTACCAATAGCGCCTTTTATAGCGGACAAATCCCCGCCCGACGCTATACCCGTTACTACGGTAACGTTAGAACTTACAAGTTTTGAAGAAAAATCTTCAATCACCGAGCAAATACTTTTAGCGGTTTTTCTTGAACCAACCACCGCAAAAGTTTTATCGCTATTAAGTAACGAAACGTTGCCTTTACAGTATAAGCACAACGGATTAAACGGTAAATTTAGTAACCTTGAAGGATAGTTTAAACTTTCTTCGGTAACAATCGTTAAGCCCCTTTCGCTATACTTTTTAAACAACGTATCAATAAAATCATCGTTAAGCGAAAGTTTTAAAATATTACTAGCACTTTCGCCTATATTGTCCTTTAAGTAGTTAAGCGCGGGATTTGTATTGTTAAAAAATTCGCCTATATTTTCGTAAAGATTTATAATAGCGCGTTTGTGTTTGTATTCCAGATTGATAAAACCGTCAATTAATATTATTGCTTTTTCTTTCAAGTTATACATCAATCTAAACTACTCCTATACCCAACCGCCTCTAAAATATGACTAGGTTTGATATTCTCCGACATATCAAGGTCGGCAATGGTTCTAGCAACCTTAATAATACGACTTCTCGCCCTTGCCGACAAATCAAGCCTTTCAAAAGCAGATTTTAAAATCCTTTCACACTCGTTATCTAAAGCGCAGTACTGTTTAATTTGCCTTTCGCCCATTTCGGCGTTAATTTTAATTTTGTCGTTTTTAAACCTTTCGGTTTGAACGCGCCTAGCAAACTCTACGCGCTTTTTAACGTCCGCACTACTTTCTTCTTCCCTAGTAGACGTAAGGTCGTTATATTCAACGCTATCAACGTTAATTTGAAGGTCTATTCTATCAAGCAACGGCCCCGAAATTTTAGCGCGATATTTTCTAATGGATGCAAGCGTACACTTACAAACTTTGCCTTTAACCCCGTAGTTTCCGCACGGACAAGGATTCATACTGCCAACGAGCATAAAACTTGCAGGATATTCAACCGAAGATTTAACGCGCGTAACGGTAATAACCCTATCTTCAAGGGGTTGGCGCAAACACTCTAGAACAGAGCGCGGATATTCGGGCATTTCGTCAAGATACATAACGCCGTTATGCGCGAGGCTAATAATCCCCGGCATTGAGTTTTGCCCACCGCCGATAATAGAAACGGCTGACGCGGTGTGGTGTGGCGACATAAACGGACGGATTGAAACGATACCGTCTTCGCTTTTAAGAGTACCCGAAACACTGTGTATTTTAGTAGTTTCAAGCGCTTCTTCAAAAGTTAAGTCGGGCATAATTGTTGGAATACACTTTGCAAGCATAGTTTTACCCGCGCCAGGAGGACCTACGAAAGTAATGTTATGTCCGCCCGCAACGGCAACTTCCAAAGCGCGTCTAGCAAACGCTTGTCCCCTAACGAACTTAAGGTCGCTAGAATAAGAGTTTTTATCTTTGCTTGAAGAATAGTCGATATAATCAATAGGCGTAAACTTATTTTCGGTAATTTGCGCGATAGCCTCGTTTAAAGACTTTAACGCGTAAACTTCCGCGCCTTCTATATACGACGCTTCGTTTTTGTTTTCGTAAGGAATAATGAATTTATTATATCCGTCCTTTTTAGCCGAGATAAGCATAGGCAAAATCCCAGAAACGGGACGAAGTGAACCGTCAAGCGAAAGTTCGCCAATTAAAACGTAATCTTTAGCCGTATCGGGTATTCCCGCAAGCGACGCTTTTAAAATACCGATAGCAATGGCAAGGTCTAAATACGCGCCTTGCTTTTTAACGTCGGCAGGCGCAAGGTTTACGGTAATTTTGCTATTAGGAAACTTCCTTCCGCTATTTTTCACCGCGGAACGCACCCTTTCCTTTGACTCTTTAACGGACGCGTCGGGCAAGCCTACTATTTCAAATTTTACAAGTCCAGACGACACGTCTACTTCAACGTCAACGGGAAAACCGTTCAAGCCTAAAAGCGCATAACTTTTAACTTTTGCAAGCATTAAAATTACCTCTTTAAAAATTTCACTATTACTTATTTTAACCCAAGAAATCAAAAATGTAAACAGTTTCACGATAATTTCATAATCTTTATATAATATATAAGGATATGCGCTACTTGGTAAATATATAATATATATTTAGATAAAAAACTTAATTCCGACTATTGCAAAAAAAATTTTTTCGTGTTAAAATTATTAGGTAAATTTTTGATAAAAGGACACTACGATGATTAAGTTTAATAGCAGTTGGGACGAAATTTTAGCGCCGTTATTTTCAAGCGAAAGGTATTTAAAAATCCGTGAGTTTTTAAAGGAAGAATATTCAACTAGAACGATATTCCCCAACATGCACAATATCTATAACTGTTTTAAGCATACAAAATACGAAGATATTAAATGCGTAATTTTAGGTCAAGACCCCTACCACGAAGTAGGTCAAGCGCAAGGATTAAGTTTTTCCGTGCCCGAAGGCACGCCTTTCCCTCCATCTCTAAAAAATATATTTAAGGAACTTTATAGCGATTTAAACTTACCCGCGCCAAAATCGGGGGATTTAACCAAGTGGGCAGACGAAGGCGTTTTACTTTTAAACACTACCCTTACCGTTCGCGAAGGCTTGGCTAACTCGCATAAGGACTGTGGCTGGGCGTGGTTTACCGACGAAGTTATTAAACTTATAAATAACCGCGAAAAACCCGTAGTATTTATACTTTGGGGCGGTAACGCTAGGTCTAAAAAGAAGTTTATAGACACTAAAAAACACTTCGTTATCGAAAGCGCGCACCCATCGCCACTTTCTAGTTATAATGGATTTTTCGGCTCTAAACCCTTTTCAAAAACTAACGAGTTTTTAAAAAGCGTAAATATTAAGCCAATTGATTGGGATTTAACTAAATAAAGCATTGACTTTAATATTTTAAAGTTGTATAATTATAAAGTACAAAAATTTTTAAATTTATAGGAGCATTTACTATGAAAGTTATTATCTGTGAAAACTATGATGCAGTTAGCCAAAAAGCGTATGAAGTAATGAAAGAAGTTGTTACTTCTAAAGACAATGCCGTTTTAGGTTTAGCAACGGGTTCTAGCCCTATTGGTCTTTACAAATGTATGATTGAAGACTATAAAAAAGGCAACGTTTCTTACAAAAACGTAAGTTCCGTTAACCTTGACGAATATATTGGCCAAGGCGTTGGCGACGAACAAAGCTACGTTGAATTTATGAGAAATAACCTTTTCAACCACATTGATATCGACCTTGCAAACACAGACCTTCCTTGCGGTAAAAACGAAGATAACCAAAAAGAATGTGATAGATACAACGCTAAACTTGCTAACTTATCAGTTGATATTCAAGTATTAGGTATCGGTTCTAACGGACACATCGGTTTCAACGAACCAAACACTCCGTTTGGCGCAGTTACTCATATCGTTGACCTTACTGAAAATACTATTAAAGATAACGCAAGATTCTTTAATTCTATTGATGAAGTACCTACACAAGCAATCTCAATGGGTATTAAAAACGTTATGAACGCTAAAAAGATTTTACTTGTTGCATCTGGCGAAAACAAAGCAGACGCGATTAAGGCAACAGTTGAAGGCCCTGTAACTGAAAAAGTTCCTGCATCTGTTCTTCAACTTCACCCTGACTGCTATATCGTTGTTGATAAAGCGGCAGCATCTAAACTTTCTAAATAATTAAAAATAAAAAACGAAAACCACGGATTTTGTATCCGTGGTTTTTTATTATATTAAGTTTTGGGTTTTTAAATGGTTTAAAAACCCGTCTATACCCTTATTTATATCGCTAAACACTTTATCGTAACCACCGTAATAATACGGGTCGGCTTCTTCGTTATCC
>JAZURK010000045.1:0-7381 GCA_045606165.1 Christensenellaceae bacterium | reverse complement strand
TCCATACGAAAGTATTTTTAACGCCCTCGTTATCAAGCCTTTGCGAAAATAACTGCCCGTCGTTATAATACATAAACCCCGTAGCGTAACTATCTCCGCCAAGTCTTTTAACACCGATTGCCGCATTGAGCGCCTTTCCCGAGTACGTTACAATTTTATTATCCACCCTGTTAAGTTGCCCAACGTTAAGTTGTTCAAGTTCAATAGTCCTATCTATACTAGGGTTAGGACAAACACTTAAAATCATTATAAATCTCCTAAATATCTTAATTATTGCCTGATAAAAATTTTACTAATTATCAGGCAATTTTAGTTATTTTACTTTTTATAAGCCTATGGCTTATTCTTTATTTTTCTTTGATTCTTCTATAATTTTTGCTTGTTGTTCAAAAGGAACTTCTTCGTACCTACTAAATTCAGATTTAAATACACCCCTACCTTGAGTAAGACTTCTTAAATCAGCAGAATATTCTAAAATTTCACTTTCAGGAACGTCTGCAGTAATAATAGTTTTACCGTCGATTTGGTCGGCGCTTAAAATTCTACCGCGACGTTTATTCATATCGCCCATAATGTCGCCCATATAACCTTCAGGAGCAGTTACTTCAACCGTCATAATAGGTTCTAAAATTACAGGGCTAGCATTAGCAATACCTTCTTGGTAAGCAATTTTAGCAGCGGATACGAAAGCAACTTCCTTACTGTCAACAGGGTGATAACTACCGTCAAATAAGGTTGCTTTAAGGTTGATAAGCGGATAACCTGCAAGTACGCCTTCTTTAATAGATTCGCGTAAACCTTTATCTACTGCAGGGATAAATTGTTTAGGAACAACACCGCCAACAACCGCATCTTCAAACTCGTATAAACCGTCGCTTGCGTCTGGAGCAAAACGAATTTTAACGTGGCCGTATTGACCTGCGCCACCCGATTGTTTTTTGTGTTTACCTTCGCCTTCGGCAGTTTTCTTGATAGTTTCTTTATACGCAATTTTAGGGTCTGTCATAACCGCTTCAACGCCAAATTTAGATTTTAATTTCTTTCTTAAAACTTCAAGTTGAGTTGCACCCACGCCGGAAATAATCATTTCGCCGGTATCAAAGTTCTTTTCAACTTTAAACGAAATATCTTCGTCCATAAGTTTGTTAAGACCGGCAAAAATCTTATCTTCTTCGCCTTTTTTAGCGGCGTAAACGGCTCTTTTATACATAGCAGGCGGAATAGCAAAAGGTTTAAATTGAGTATCAACCGTTTGATATAAAGTATCGCCCGTTTTTACGTTATTAAGTTTAGATAACGCACCGATATCGCCAGCGGTGAGTTCGTTAACGGCTTCTTGCTTTTTACCTTTAACAAGATAGATACCGCTAATCTTTTCTTCGCCGTCTTTACCCGAAATTTTAAGGGTATCGCCCGCTTTTAATTTACCCGAAACAACTTTAATATAGTTAAGTTTACCAACGTAAGGGTCAACAACAGTTTTGAATACACGAAGTACAGTTTGCGCGTTTTCATCAGGAGTAACGGCAACTTTTTCGTTATCAACAAGCGCTTTTTGAATACCAGCGTCTTTAGGGCTAGGAAGTGTCGATATAATTTTATCCATAAGGTTAAATATACCGTGGTTTTTAGCCGCGCTACCACCAAGAACGGTAATAGTCGAGCAAGAATTAATACCAAGTTTAACGCCCCTTTCGATTTCTTCTGGCGCAAGTTCGCCTTGAGCGAAGAATTTTTCAAGTAACGCTTCGTCGTTTTCGGCAGCTGCTTCAGTCATTGTGAGTTTAGCGTCTTCATAAGCAGATTGTAAATAGTCAGGAACAGGATATTCATTTCTTTCCCAATCGCGAAGTACGCCGTAAGCAACTTTAACAAAGCCTTTCATTTTACCGTCAATCATATTAGGAACAATCATTGGCGCAATCTTGTGGCCGTATTTTTCCTTTATAGCGTTTACAGTTTTAATGAAATCAGAATTTTCTTTATCAAGACCGTTAATAAATAACATCGCAGGAATTGAGCGAGCGATACAGTAATCTAAAGCCTTTTCAGTACCAACGGTTAAAGTTCCGCTTGCACCTGCAACGATAATAGCAGAGTCCACTACCGCAAGGGCTTGCGCCATTTCACATTCAAAGTCATAAAAACCCGGTACGTCGATAATATTGAATTTATATCCCCTATATTCGCCGTATGCAGTACTTAAACCGATTGAAGATTTTTTAGCAATTTCTTCAGGGTCGTAATCCATTACGGTATTACCGTCTTCAACTTTGCCTTGTCTATCAATAGCATTACAGTTAAAAAGTATCGCTTCTGCAAGAGTAGTTTTACCCTCGCCACTATGACCGATTAAAGCCACGTTTCTCAATTTGTCTACATCCATAATATTTAGTCCTTTACATATATTTTGTGGTTAACCACTAATTACATTATACTATACGATTTTTAGTTTTTCAAGGGGGAATTTTATAATTTTTAGTAAAAATTTTAGCCACTTATCATCAAAAAGGTGAAAAGTGGCTGTTTTTGAAGGGTTTTAGAGTAGTATGCAAATAACGTTACCCTTGCCCTCGTTAACTATTTTAGTAACGGTTTTTCGCATTTTTGACTTAATTCCGTCCTTCATACCGTTAATTTTGCTAGCGATTTCATCGCTTACTAAACTTGAAAGCGGTTTGCCGAACACGTCGGTATTCCACACTTTAGAAGGGTTTTCTTGGTACTCGGATTTAATGAAATCGGCAAAGTCTTTGCATTGTTTTTCCGTACCCGAAATAGGCGAAACTTCCGCGTCGAGATTAATTTTAATAAGGTGCATACACGAAGTATTGGCTTTTAACTTAACGCCGTGAAGTCCACCCCTTTTAATAACTTCTGGCTCCGATAAACTCATTTCGTTTTCGGACGGAATAACTATACCGTAGCCGTTTTCATCAACTTGCGAAAGGGCGCATTTTAACTTGCGGTAGTTTTCTTTTGCTACGTTTAATTCTTTAACGTATCGCATAAGTTCAAACTCATCATTGATACTGTCGCCACCAAGTTCGCTTAAAAGTTTATAGAACAAGTCGCCGTTAGGCTCGATTTCGTAAACGGCTTTACCTTCGCCCAATAAAACGCTCGCGTCGTTAACGCGTTTAATACCGTCAATAGATAAAATAGCGTCTTTAACAAGCGAATAATCTTTCATTTTATCGGCTACGGACGCAACTTCTTTTACCGTGTTGATAATAGATGAAATAATCTCGCTTGAAGGCGGTAAAATTTGCATCCATTTAGGAAGTTTAATATCCAAACTTTTAAGCGGAAATTCCATTAAAACACTTTCTAAAACGTCGCTTAAACTTTTTTCAGTAGCGTTTAATACGTCAAGTGGTAAAACTTTTACGTCGTACTTTTCACTTAATTCTTGCGCTAATTCTTGCGTTTTATTAGAAACTTCCGTGCAGTTTAAAACGATGACGAACGGTTTACCCGAATCCTTTAGTTTTTTTACCGCTTTTTCTTCGGCTTTTATATAGTTTGACCTTGGAATATCAGTAATACTACCGTCGGTAGTCACCAAAACGCCCAACGTTGAATGTTCGCTAATAACCTTTTCAGTCCCGATAGTGCCCGCTTGTTCAAACGGTATAGGCTCGCTTGACCAAGGCGTTTTTACAAGGCGTGGCTCGTCGTTTTCCTTATCTCCTATCGCGCCGTCGATTAAATAACCAACGCAATCAATCAGCCTAACTTTGGCTTGCGATTTATTTTTTAAAGTAATTTTAACACCTTCGCTCGGCACGAACTTGGGTTCTATCGTAGTAATGGTTTTACCCGTACCAGAAACGGGCATTTCATCAATTGCTATTTGCTTTTTGTTTTTACCCGAAATATTAGGCGTAACCATTAAATCCATAAACTTCGTTATAAACGTTGATTTACCCGTTCTTACAGGACCCACTACGCCTATATAAATATCGCCGTTAGTTCTTTTTGCGATATCTTTATAAATATCGAACTTCTCCATTAAAAAACCTCCCAATACTGCTAAAGTATATGAGAGGTAAATTTTAATTATGATTTTTACTATTTATTTTTTTTGATAGATTTTTTAATTCTTGATTCCTTTAACATTTGTAACCAGTTAGTAGGATGTTCTTCCCCAGCGATAAGCCTTTCTATATTTTTACGGTGGGCATACCAAGTTAACACGATAATTAACACTATAAATAAGTTAGAAAGTCCCGCAATCAAACCGTTATTTACGCCTAAAGGCTGATTGTAAATATAATCCATACAAACCGAATAGCAACTAGCAATCGCGCCTGGCGTAGTTGCAATAAACGAACCCATTGAGCCTATTTCCGTAAAGAGAATAAACAAAATAGCAACCGCGCCACTAATTAGCGCAACCACCCAATTACACACGAAAAACACGCCGATAGTAGTCGCAATACCTTTTCCGCCTTTAAACTTCATAAAAATCGGAAAAACGTGTCCAAGCACAACGAAAAAACCACACGTTACTTTAGCGAATATACTAATCGTTAAAGTAGTGCCTTCAAAATAATAACCGCTATAAACTAGCGCTGCAATTAGCGTAGGCACAATTCCCTTAACGATATCAAGCACTAGCGTTAAAACACCTATACCTAAACCGAAATTTCTACTCATATTAAGCGTACCGGGGTTACCGCTACCAATAGTACGGATATCGCGTTTTTTAAGTTTTGATATCAATACAGCGAAGTTAATGCTACCGATAAGGTATGAACCTATAACGAAAAGCAATAACTGCCACCATAAATTACCAATAGAAATAAAATTCATTATTTATCGTCCTCATTTCTTTCCCTAACGAAAAGTCTAATAGGCGTACCACTAAAATCAAAAGTACTGCGCAAAGTATTTTCTAAATACCTTTTATAACTAAAGTGCATAAGGTCGGTTGAGTTTACAAACATAACAAAAGTTGGCGGTTCAATGCCGTCTTGTACCGAATAGTAAATTTTAAGCCTTCTGCCGTTTTTTGTAGGAGGTTCGGTAGTTCTAATAGCGTCGGTAATAACGTCGTTTAAAGTACCCGTTGAAATACGCCTTTTAGCGTTCTCTAAAACTTCCATAACCATTTTAAGGATTTTTTCAGTTCTTTGTCCCGTTTTAGCCGAGATAAATACAGATTTATAATAATCCATAAACGCAAGGTCGCAATCAAGTTTAGCCTTGAATTTTTCAATGGTATAAGTGTCTTTATCAATAGCGTCCCACTTATTCATAACGACGATAGACGGCTTGCCTTGTTCGTGAATATAGCCGAGGATTTTAACGTCTTGCTCGGTTAAACCTTCAACGCTATCAACAACCGCTAAACAAATATCCGCCCTTCTAATCGCGCCAAGCGCACGAATAACGCTATAATACTCAACGTCTTCGTTAACTGCTTTTTTCTTACGAATACCCGCGGTATCAATAAGCATAAACTTTTGACCGTTATATTCAAAAGGCGTATCAATCGCATCGCGCGTTGTTCCAGCAATTCCCGAAACAATCGTTCTATCATAACCTAAAAGTTTATTAGTTAAGCTTGATTTACCCGCGTTAGGTTTACCAACGATAGCAATTTTAATACACTCGTCTTCTTCTGAAGTATCAATCGCGTCGAAATGCGAACAAACTTCATCTAAAAAGTCGCCAAGACCTTTGCCTTGCTCGCACGAAATACCGTATGGAACGCCAAGACCTAACTCGTAATATTCCATTAAAACGGTCTCGTCATAGTTATCCATTTTATTAACGGCAAGCGCGATAGGTTTATTGGACTTGCGGAGCATTGACGCTACTTCGTGGTCGGAGGCGGTAATACCGCCTTTAACGTCGCACATAAAAATAATAACGTCAGCCGTTTCGATAGCAATTTCCGCTTGTTTTTTAATATGACGCCACATTTCGTCTTGCGATTTAAGTTCGATACCACCCGTATCAATCATAGTAAAACTTTTACCGCACCATTCCGCATCACAATAAATTCTATCCCTTGTAACACCTGGTTTATCTTCAACGATAGAAATTTTTTTACCCGTTATTTTATTGAAAAACGTTGATTTACCAACGTTTGGTCTGCCAACAATGGCTACTATTGGTTTATTCATTTTATAATCCTTATTCTATTACCGAAAGTAAACGCGTCGATAAAACTTTGCCCGCTGCCGTCGGTTATTATCACTGGTTTATTTACCCTATTTTGAAATTCTTGTAAAGTTATATTATCTAAAAACACGTCTTCATCTTGCTTTAAGCAAACGTCGGGAATAACTAAATAATCGTAATCCGTTTCGCTAGATATTCCGTTTAAAATATCTTTAGCGGTAAGTAATCCCGTGCAAGTAACGGTATCGCCAAAAAACTTGTTTACTATAGGTTTAACTTTTATTGTTATCCCTTTTACTTTATTTAAAATCTTTTCTACTTGATTAGCAATAATCTCACTTGCCGAAACGCCCGAAACAACTAAAAACTTACCATTACTTGAAGTGTTTTTAAGATTTTCGTCAATTTCCATTATAAATTTAGCAGTCATACCAACGCCGTTACCCACTTGTGAAAAGTTGCCGTAAGTATCGGGCGAAGGAATTTCTTGCCCAGCGCGGATATAAAACTCATCGGCTAAAATACCAAAGTTTTCTTTTATAGAAAGGTTAAATTCGTTAACTTGATTAATAACGCAATTAGCGTAACCTTTATCAATATCGCTGATAGGATAAAGCCCTTCGCGGTGCTTGGTTATACCGCACGGAACGATTGCAACCGACTCAAGATTTGGGCGCATTTTATATAATTCCGCTAAAGTTTCATCTAGATAACAGCCGTCGTTAACGCCTTTAACAAGCACTACTTGAGTTTCAATTTTAATACCGCTACTAGTTAAAAGTTGAAGTTGAGATTCAATTTTATCGGCATTTTTATTGCCAAGCATTTCCTTGCGCTTTTCGCCGTTAATTGTTTGAACTGAAACGTAAAGCGGGCTTAAATTAAGCCTTATTATTCTATCAATATCGCTTTTAGTTAAGTTAGTTAAAGTAATAAAGTTTCCGGTTAAAAAACTTTGGCGATAGTCGTCGTCTTTAACGTAAAGGGATTTACGCATTTCCTTTGGCATTTGGTCGATAAAGCAAAAGATACACTTGTTTTGGCAACGTTTAATCTTTAACCCGTCGTCTTCAAAAGTTAAGCCTAAAGTTTCATCGTACTCCTTTTCAATAAACACGGTAGACGTTTCCCCGCCCTTACACTTAACGGTAATAGAAAATTCTTCTTGACTGTTAAAGTAAACGTAATCCAAAATATCTTGGGCTGGATAACCGTTAAAACTTTCGATAACGTCGCCTTTTTCAAG
>JAZURK010000044.1:0-4703 GCA_045606165.1 Christensenellaceae bacterium | reverse complement strand
ATTTTGCCTTCGTTTACTATAACAAATAAAGTTTTATAAGCGTACGCTTTAAGTCTTTCTTTAGAAAGAGTTGAGTTTTCTTCTAAACTTTCTAAAAGTTTAAAACCCGTTTCTAAAAAGCCTCCGTCCAAATTATCCCCTGTTAAAGATAAGTATATACCTTTTAAAACTTGGGCTAATTTGTCTAGTGCTTGATAGTCCATTACGCTTTCCACCATGCATTTATACGAAAACAAGCCTTGCGCAATAGCAAGTTGAATATCGTTAAACTCATTTTTATTAAACTCGCCGTTTTCAAAAAACTCGATATCCGTATCTACGTGCGGTATAGTCCTAACGGTAGACTTAAAAGAACTCATATCTTTAGGCGGTTTTTTATTAAGCCAATTACACGTTCTATAAATTTCGTCTTCGATATCAAGTAAAACTTGTTTTTCCGATTTAGCAATAATCGGCGCGCAAGCAAAATTACTTGCGAAGCCGATATATAAATTAGATTTATTTATTTGTATTTGCATTATTGTTTTTTAATTCTTGTAAAATTTCAGTAAGTAATTTTTCAGTAACCGTAGGTTCTGGTTTAACTTCTTCTTTAGGTTCTTCAGGAACTTTCTTTTTAGGCGCTAAATCAGGATTACGTTTAGTATAACGTTTAAGCCATTTTGCTTCGATTTTATTAAGTTCTTCGTCTTTATCGAGTTTGTCTTGAACGAGTTTACACATATTTGCATTAAAGTCAGTAACTTTTTTGAAGTGGTTAAATACTTTAACGATAATAAAGATTGTTAAACCGATAATTAAGAAATCAAAAATCGCTTGTAAAAATACGCCGTAAGTAATTGCTATTTCTTTTACCGTTTCAGTGCCAGGAACGAGAATAATTTTAAGTTCTGAAAAATTAACGTCGCCAAGTGCAAGTGAGATAAGCGGTGTTAAAATATCCGCAACCAAACTCGATACGATTTTGTTGAAAGCAGCACCGATGATTACAGCAACGGCTAAATCAACAACGTTGCCTTTAGTGATAAACTTCTTAAATTCTTGAAAAAATTTTCTCATAATATTCTCCTTTTATTTAAAACTGTAAATCAGTTTTTCAAGTTCTTTAGCATTGTTAGCAAAACGAGTAGCGCCAGCGTTTAATAAGTCTTGTTTAGTTCTATAACCCCATAAAACGCCGATTTCATCAATACCGCTACCTATTGCCGTTAACATATCAACGTCGCTATCGCCAACGTAGATACACTCTTCCTTTTTAGAGTTAAGGTTTTGTAAGGTATACTCAACGCAAGATTTATCCGGCTTTGGCTTAAATACACCCATAATATTACCTACGATAAAATCAAAGTTGTATTTAGTAAAGAATTGATTAGCAACAACTTGGGTTATATCGTTAGGCTTATTAGATAATACGGCAATTTTAAAGCCATCCTTTTTAAGTTTAATTAAAAGTTCGTCAAGCCCGTCGTAAAGGCGTGTTTTTACGTTTTGGTTTTCTTCTTGAAGTTTAACGTAACAACTTAAAAGTTTTTCAAACTCCTCACCGTCAGGAAGGTTAGACGCTTTTTTCATAAGCACTCTACCCCCTTTACCTACCATTTTAACGCACTCGTTTACGGTAATAGTTGGAAGATTAAATTTTGTAAGAGCATCGTTTACGCTATCACAAATATCTTCGATAGTGTAAAGCAAAGTGCCGTCAAGGTCGAAAATAACAGTATTTTTCATTACATTTTCTCCGGTGTTTTAATACCTAAAAGCGAAAGAGCGTTTTTAATAACCGTCTTTGTGCATTTAGTTAAGGTTAAACGGAAATTTTTAACGTCGTCACTTTCACCCAAAATCTTGCAATCGAAATAGAACTTATTAAAGCAAGACGCAAGGTCGATAGCGTATCTAGTAATAAAGCAAGGTTCGTTTTTCTCTGCCGACGATTTGACAACACTTGGGAATTTATTAAGTTCATTGATAAGTGAGTATTCAATATCCGTTAAATTAACTTCGCCGTAACTACCTATTTCGCCACCCTTATTTAAAAGGCTTGAGCACCTTGCATAAGTATATTGAACGTAAGGGCCTGTTTCGCCGTCAAAGTTAAGTACTTTATCGTAAGAGAATACTATATCTTTAATTCTAGCGGAAGACAACGCGCCAAAGATAACCGCGCCAACGCCAACGGCTTTAGCGGTTTCTTCTTTATTTTCAAGGTCAGGGTTCTTTTCGTTGATAATGCCGTACGCTTTTTCAACGCATTTATTGATAACGTCTTCTAAAAATACAACTTTACCCTTTCTTGTAGACATAGTTCCGTCTTCAAGCGAAACCATACCAAAAGCAACGTGTTCCATATCTTTAGCCCAAGGCTTGCCCATAAGGTCTAAAACTTTAAAGAATTGCTTAAAGTGAAGGTTTTGTTGGTAGGCAACTACGTATAAACATTTATAAAAATCGTAAGTATTTTTTCTATAAACAGCGGCAGCCAAATCACGCGTAGCGTATAAAGACGCGCCGTCGGAACGAAGTATTAAGCAAGGTGGCATATCGTATTTTTCTAAATCAACGATTTTAGCGCCTTCGCTTTCAACTAAAAGCCCCTTTTCGCCTAATTCATCGATAACGGACCCCATTTTGTCGTTATAGAAACTTTCGCCGTTGTAACTATCAAACTGAATATCAAGGTCGTCGTAAACTTTTTTAACGTCTTTTAAAGTGAGTTCTTTAAACCAGTTAAAGATTTCAATACACTCTTTATCACCGTTTTCGATTTTTTTGAAATAACTTCTTGCGATATCGTCTAAACTTGGGTCTTTTTCAGCCTCGTCGTGATACATAACGTAAAGGCGCATAAGTTCTTTAACCCTTAACTTTTCAACGGTTTCTTTATCGCCCCAGCGCTTATAAGCATAAATAAGTTTACCAAATTGAGTGCCGTAATCGCCAAGGTGGTTAACGCCAACTACGTTATAGCCCAAATATTTGTAAATTCTATAAAGTGCGCCACCGATAACGGTTGTCGATAAGTGCCCGATATGGAAAGGTTTAGCGATATTGATAGAAGAATAGTCGATAACCACCGTTTTGTCTTTACCTAAATCGCTTGCGCCGTAGTTTTCGCCTTCGCTTAAGATTTTATCGATAACGTTAGTGATTAAATCGCCCCTATTTACCGTGAAATTTAAGTATCCGTTTACCGCTGTAACTTTAGAGATTACTTCGTCGGTAGGATATAAATTTTTAAGGTTTTCGGCTATCATTTGCGGTGCTTTGCGCATAATTTTAGCAAACTTAAAGCAAGGAAGGGCAAAATCGCCAAGCGTAGTATCAGGCGGAAGAACGATAAGTGAATAAACTTCTTCTTGAGATACCCCTTCAATATTTAATTTTTCTGCAATATATTTTTTATAATCCATAGTAAAATCCTTATAAATATATAGGTTTATTATATCACTCTTTGAAAGTAATTACAATTATTTTTTATTGAATAGGCTAAAAAGTTGAAAGAATTTAAAAAATATTATATACTATATAGGTATTATTAACTTTAAGGAATTTATAATTTATGAAATTAGGTGTTGTAGGACTTCCTAACGTTGGTAAGTCAACGTTGTTTAACGCAATAACTCACGCGGGCGCGCAAGCGGCTAACTTCCCTTTCTGCACGATAGAACCAAACGTTGGTATCGTTGCCGTACCGGATAGCCGTTTAGATAAGTTAGCGTCACTTTATAACAGTAAAAAAATAACCCCAGCAACTATTGAATTCGTTGATATTGCAGGGCTTGTAAAAGGCGCGTCTAAAGGCGAAGGCTTGGGAAATAAATTCTTATCGCATATTCGTGAAGTTGACGCTATCGTGCACGTCGTTAGATGTTTTGAAGACGATAACGTTATTCACGTAAACAATCAAGTAGACCCGATTGCCGATATTGAAACGATTAATTTAGAACTTATTTTAGCGGATATGGAATCTATCCAAAAACGCTATGATAAAGCATTTAATATGATTAAAACGGGTGATAAAAAGTATAAAGAACAGGCCGATTTACTTAAAAGAATTTTAGATAGGCTTGAACAAGAAAAACCCGTTAGAAGTTTAGACTTTACCGAAGAAGAAAAGAAATACGTTGACGGATTGTTTTTAATTACCGACAAACCCGTTATCTACGCTGCAAACATTTCTGAAAGCGATATGGGTAAAAACGAAAACGATATTCCTCTCGTTAAAAAAGTTAAGGAATACGCTTTAAACGACGGTAGCGAAGTTTTAGTTATCTCGGCTAAAACCGAAGAGGAAATCAGTCAACTTGAACCAGATGAACAAGAAATGTTTTTAACCGATTTAGGTCTTACCGAAAGCGGTTTAAATAGGCTTGTAAAGGCTAGTTATAAACTTTTAGGACTTATTAGTTATCTCACGTCGGGCGAACCTGAAACAAGGGCGTGGACGATTAAAAACGGCACTAAAGCACCGCAAGCGGCGGGTAAAATTCACACCGATTTTGAAAAAGGCTTTATCCGTGCCGAAGTTGTTGAGTGGGATATCTTGTTAGAATGCGGTAGTTATACTAAAGCTAAAGAACTTGGTAAAGTGCGCTCGGAAGGTAAAGAGTACGTTATGAAAGACGGCGACGTGGTTCTTTTTAGGTTTAACGTATAAGGAACAGCAACTATGGTAAAAAGATTTTTTGCAGAAATATTAAATG
>JAZURK010000043.1:0-2134 GCA_045606165.1 Christensenellaceae bacterium | reverse complement strand
AAAAATGAGGAATTCTTGCCCACTCGTAAGAAATCTCTTTATTGTGGATAACACTTTTGCCGTAATACTTTTTATTGAGTTTATAATAAGTTTTGCAAAGGTAATCTTTAGTTAAAGGAATACCCTTTTCAGCCGTCTTATGTGCAAGATTCTCAAACTCGGCAAACATTGTTTGACGGAACAAAGTAGTTCTAATCGTATCTAAATAATAAGATAAGAAATACTTTTTAGCGCTAACGTCCGCCGTAGTATTAATAAGATGTTTAATAAGCAATATTTCGTTAACGGTTGACGCTACTTCCGCTACGAAAATAGTATAATCGGCAGTTTGGATTTTTTGCGTTTCATTAGATTTATACGAGTGAATAGCGTGCCCCATTTCGTGAGCTATTGTAAATACGCTATGCGTCGTTTTAGTGTGGTTTAATAAAACGTATGGATGTTTTAATCCGTAAACGCTTACGCTGTACGCCCCACCGCGTTTACCGTCGTTTTCATAAACGTCTAACCAACGCTCGTCATACGCTCGTTTTAAAAGTTTAGCGTAATCTTCGCCAAGCGGTTTTAAACCTTCGATAACAAGGTCGTACGCCTCTTTATAATCTAGTTCTAAATTAGCGCCCTTTAAAAGCGGAACGTATAAATCGTACATATTTATTTTACCGCCCATTAAAACTCGCCTAGCCTCAATGTAATCGTGAAGAATTGGCAAAGATTTATTAACGCTTGAAAGTAAGCTATCGTAAACGCATTTATCAACCTCTTCGTTGAATAAAGCGCGTTCTAAAGTTGAATTGAATTTTTTTGCCTTTGTAATAAACACGTTTTTATCAACGTTACCACTATATAACGCAGTAATCGTATTTAAAACCTTTTCGTATGCTTTGTAGTAAGATTTAAAGGCTTTTTTTCTAACGTTCACGTCGGGATTTTGTAAAAGTACGGAATAAGTTGCGCCTGTAACTTTAACTTTTTTACCGTCAACTTTAATAGTTGGGTAATCAAGGTCAACGTTATCAATCATTGAAAACGCCCTTTTATAACCGCTAAAGACTTTACCCCCAAGCGCAAGTAAGTTTTCCGCCTCCTCGCCTAAAACGTGTGGTTTATATTCAATTAAACGATTTAAGTCTCTTTGATAATCTTTTAAAATAGGCGAAGAAACAAGTTCGTTTAATTTATCGTATTCAAGCGAAGTAATTTCAGTATCGATAAACGAAACCGCAGTTGAAAACAATATAGAAATCTCTTCAACTAATCCATACATTTCGTTGGATTTTGAATTAGAACCGTCTTCATCTTTTTTCATCATCGCGTAAACGGATAAAATTTCAAGGTCAGATGATAATGAATAAAGTTTATCGTAGCACTTTTTTATAGTTTCAGCGTTGTTTAACTTACCTTTAAATTCTTTGAAATCTATTTTCGTTTTAAGAGTTTTATAAAGTGAATAAAACTCGTCGGCGCTGGTAAAAATATCTTCAATATTCCATTTGAATTTACTATCAATTTCTTGTCGTTTCATTAATTTTACTAAACTCCATTAAAGCGTTAAGCGAAGTGGTAATAGTTAACATATCCCCTTCGTTAATATCTAAATTTTTAAACTCGTTATCAACTAAAATTTTGTGATTAACGTAATCGTTTTGCGTGTCAGACCACTCAATAACTTCTAAAACGTAAAAATCCACACCGTAATTACTTCTATCTTCCCCGCTAATTGAAATCACGGTAACGTTGAATTTTTGTTTTTTGCCATAGAGTAAACTAGTTAAAAAAGCGTAATACTTTTTAACTCTACCGTAAGGAATTGACAAATACACACCCGAAAACAAAGTAAATATACAAGTAATTAAAAACATTGCTATCATAAGAGGAATTTTTTTATTCGTTCCATAAGGTTGTAACGCATAATAAACTATTATTCCCGCAACTGAAATAAGCGCTATTGAGAGTAGCACTAAATAGACAATAAGCAGTTTGTTTTTTTGCTTTTTTATTTGATTGTAATAGGTTTTATTATATAAAGCAGTCATTTTATTTCCTTAAAAAATTTTAGTTGTAATGTCTTTATGCTTAATCCAAAACTCGGAAACGACGCCCGTAACTTGCGACGTTTTAATACAGCCAAAGT
>JAZURK010000042.1:0-2424 GCA_045606165.1 Christensenellaceae bacterium | reverse complement strand
GGTGGAGCTGCTAAAGCTTTAGAATATGCCAAACGGAAAAATAAACGTATTATAAACATTGTAAAATAAACATATAAAAAGCCGTTTTGAATTTTTGTTTTAAAACGGCTTTTATTTACGCTAAAGCGCCAAAAAAAGTAGTCACTCTCTTGAAAGAATGACTACTAAAACCTTATTTTTTAATTAAAAATTGAATTTTTACCGCTTTTTAGGGTTAATTGTTAGCCCCTAGGATTACGGATATTAGCTTGTGCAGCAGAGAGCCTTGCGATAGGAACTCTGAACGGAGAACAAGAAACGTAATCTAAACCAATCGCGTGGCAGAATTCGATTGACGATGGGTCGCCACCGTGTTCGCCACAAATACCGCAGTGCATATCACTTCTTGTTTGTTTACCAAGTTTAACAGCGATATCCATAAGTTTACCAACACCGTTAGTATCAAGTCTTGCAAATGGGTCTGATTCGTAGATTTTTGCTTGATAGTAAGCAGGTAAGAATTTGCCAGCGTCGTCACGAGAGAAACCAAACGTCATTTGAGTTAAGTCGTTAGTACCAAAGCAGAAGAATTCAGCCTCTTTTGCAATTTCATCAGCAGTTAACGCTGCCCTTGGAATTTCAATCATTGTACCAACTTCGTATTCTACTTTAACGCCAGATTCTTTGATTAAGTTTTCAGCAGTTTCAACAACGATTTTCTTACAGAACGCAAGTTCTTTAACTTCGCCGGTAAGTGGAATCATAATTTCAGGAACAACTTTCCATTTAGGATGACGTTTTTGTACGTTAATTGCCGCTTTGATTACCGCTTTAGTTTGCATTACTGCAATTTCAGGATATGTAATCGTAAGCCTACAACCACGGTGACCCATCATAGGGTTGGTTTCGTGAAGGCCCATACAAATAAATCTAATTTGTTCAGGAGTTTTACCTAAAGAATTTGCAAGTTCTTCGATTTCGTATTCCGAAGTAGGAACGAACTCGTGAAGTGGTGGGTCTAAAAATCTGATAGTAACAGGTTGACCTTTTAGGGCTTCCATAATGCCTTCAAAGTCAGATTGTTGCATTGGTTCGATTTTGTCAAGCGCTTCTTTTCTTTCTTTTTCAGTTTCAGCGCAAATCATTTCTCTAAACTTGTCAATTCTACCAGGTCCGAAGAACATATGTTCCGTACGGCAAAGACCAATACCTTGTGCGCCAAGGTTAGCCGCTCTTTCAGCGTCCGCAGGAGTATCAGCGTTAGTTCTAACTTTAAGAGATTTATACTTGTCGGCAAGTTGCATTATTCTACCGAAGTAACCGCTGTTAGGGTCAGCAGGAACAGTTTTAATTTCAACGTCGTAAATACTACCGGTAGAACCGTCGAGAGAAAGCGAATCGCCTTCTTTGAAGATTTTGCCTGCAAGTTCGAAGTATTTTTCTTCTTCGTGCATTTTGATATCGCCACAACCCGATACGCAACAAGTACCCATACCACGCGCTACTACCGCAGCGTGAGAAGTTTGACCACCCCTTACGGTTAAGATACCTTTAGCGTACTTCATACCTTCAATGTCTTCAGGTGAAGTTTCAAGTCTAACGAGAATTACGTTTTTGTTTTGCTTGCCAAGTTCAACAGCGTCTTCAGAAGTGAATACGATTGTACCCGTTGCAGCGCCTGGAGATGCGGCAATACCTTTACCAACAACGTTTTGTTTGTCTGCTTTTTTAAGAGCCGCGCCGTCGAAAGTTGGGTGTAATAACATATCTAAAGTTTTAGCGTCGATTTGTAAAAGCGCCTCTTGTTCCGTTATCATACCCTCGTCGATGAGGTCGCAAGCAATTCTAATAGCGGCAGCGGCAGTACGTTTACCACTTCTTGTTTGAAGCATAAAGAGTTTACCTTTTTCAATAGTAAATTCCATATCTTGCATATCGTGATAGTGATTTTCAAGAATTTTACAAATACCAAGGAATTGTTCGTAAACTTCAGGTAAAACTTCTTTCATTTTAGAAATAGGCATTGGCGTACGAACACCGGCAACAACGTCTTCGCCTTGTGCGTTCATTAAGAATTCGCCCATAAGACCTTTTTCGCCCGTTGCAGGGCTACGAGTAAACGCTACGCCAGTACCACAGTCGTTACCCATATTACCAAACGCCATCATTTGTACGTTAACCGCAGTACCCCAACTGTAAGGAATATCGTGGTCCATTCTATAAATGTTAGCCCTTGGGTTATCCCATGACCTAAATACCGCTTTGATAGCCTCGAAAAGTTGTACTTTAGGGTCGCTAGGGAAATCTTCGCCGATTTTGTTTTTGTATTCTGCTTTAAATTGGTTTGCTAAATCCTTTAAGTCTTCAGCAGTTAAGTCAACGTCGAATTCAACGCCTTTTTCTTCTTTCTTTTTATCGATTAACGCTTCGAAGTATTTTTTACCT
>JAZURK010000041.1:0-3603 GCA_045606165.1 Christensenellaceae bacterium | reverse complement strand
AACTCCTTGGCTCACAGAACGACATGGCTACGATCCGACTTCCTTTATAAGTTGTATATCAACGCCGATATTTACGTTTTTATCGGTAGAAAAACCTACCGCAACCACACCGCTAGAGTGACTTAAAGATACGCCAATATCTTTGCAAGTTGGCTTGCCGTTATCTAAAAAAGTTATTTCGGGCAAGTCGTTACCAATTTTTTCCTTATATAATAGCGCTAAAGTTTGGTAGGCAAAAAGGCTTTCGGTTAGCATTTCCCCTTTATATTTTTGCTTGCAATGACAAGTGATATTTTCGCTTAAAGTGGTATTTAGTTTTTCTACTTTTAAAACTTTAAAAACTATCATTATTTATCAAACATCATTTTTTCGCTATCGAACATTTTTGCTAAAATATAAATTCCCAAAGCGGTAACTAAAAGGTTTGCGCCTATCGTGATTAAGAAGTTAAGTAAACTAAACGTTCCACCGAATAATCCCGTTAAGCATTGTAATGCGTTATAGATAGGTATTAAATATAAAAGCGGATTGGTTACTATTTCACCCATACTTACAAGGGTTGGTACTGCCATTACTATAACAAGTAATAAAACGGGGGTTGCAAGTTGCGATGCTTCTTTTACCGATTTAGCATAACAAGATATGATAGATAAAATCATATTGAATAAAAGCACTAAACCGAGTACGATTGCAAAAATTGCAAGGTAATTACCTACCGTAAGGGTTGCAACGGATAAATTTTCACCCATAGCGCCACTCATAAGTTTAGGGATTGATAACAGTACGCCCAAGAACGACGAAGTTGCCGACATTATCGACACTACCGATAACGCTAAAATTTTACCCATTGCGATATATTCACGCTTAACAGGGGTTACAAGTAAGGTTGCCATTGTTCCCCTTTCCTTTTCGCCCGCGATTGATTCGCTTGATACCGCTAAACAACCGGTAACTAAAAGTACGACGAGTAAGAACGGCATTAACATACCTAAAATCATACCCGACATATCTTCGCTTGTAGCGTAGTCAATCGGTGCGTCTAATATATAGTTAACGTCTTTTACCGCAAAGGTAGAAAGCATACTAGAATAGTACGAATACACCGTGCTTGAATTGATTGACGATGATAAAAAGTGCATACTAACTTTAGGCGTTTTGCCGTTTGCTATTTTGCTATCAAAATCCGTTTCGTAAACGATAATTAAAGATATTTCATCGTTTTTTAAACTTTCGATATCTTGGTTAGACACTTCGCCCGTCTTGTTAGTTAACGAAATATCCAATTCTTCAGTTTCGTTAATAGCGTTAAGGCTTGCGGGTTGGTTGTAAACTAAAACTTCGTAAGTAACGCCCGTTGGGCTTAACATATCTCCCATAAAACTGCCCATAATCGAGTAAACGAAATAAATTACTAAACCTGGTAAAAGCAAACTTAAAAGCAAGCGCTTGTCGGTAAAAAATCTTTTAATTTCCTTTTTAAAGATGGCTAAAATTGCACTCATAAATTATCGCCTCCTTTAACTTGAGAATATAAATCGAAAAATACGCTTTCAAGGTCTTTATCTTTAGTTAATTCTTTCGTATACCCTTCAAGCATCATTTTTCCGTCGACAATAACGCCTACCCTATCGCAAATTTTTTCAACAAGCGAGAAAATGTGCGTTGAAACTATTACCGTTTTGCCTTCGTCTTTAAGTTCTTTTAAATAGTCGGTTACCGTTTTTGCCGTAATTACGTCAAGACCGTTGGTTGGCTCGTCAAACACGATTACGTCGGGACTATGCACTAGCGATACGGCAATAGAAAGTTTTTGTTTCATACCCGTTGATAAATCGCCTACTTTTACTTCTTGGAACTCGTCAATGCCGAATTTTTCAAAAAGGCTTTTCTTTCTTTGTTCGGCTACGTCTTCAGGTACACCGTGAAGGTCACTAAAGAATTTGAATAGGTAGTTTGGGGTAAAAAAGTCTTCAAGTTTAAGTTCGCTTGTTAAAAAGCCTATTTGTTTTCTAACTTCAAACGGCTCGTTAACGATGCTTTTGCCGTTTACGATAACGTCGCCTTCATCGGCTTTTAAAAGGGTTGAAATCATACGCAAAGTAGTCGTTTTGCCCGCGCCGTTAGGGCCTAAAAGACCAAAGATTTCACCTTTGTTTACCGAAAACGAAAGACCGTTAACAGCAACTTTTACCTTGGATTTAGTCTTTTCGATTTTTTGTTGTTTTTTTGATAACTTAAACGTCTTTTTTAAGTTGATAACGCTTAAAATAGTTTCCATAGTATCTCCTTTAAATTTAGATAACACTATTTTATTACGCGAATACTTAAAAATCAACAAACCACTGGTTGAGTTATATAAATAAGTTCAAAACTAAACCAATGGTTACGCTAATAATATAAAGTAACGCCAATAAAAATAAATTTTGTTTTAATTTTTGCTTGTTTTTAAGTATTACTGCAAGACCAACGCCCGCGTTTACCGATAAACCTGCAAACATACTTCCAAAAGTTATGCCGTTTAAAGTGTAAAGTTGTGTAATTAAAATTGACGACGCGCAGTTTGGTATAAGCCCAACGATTGCAGTTAAAAACGGCTGAATAAACTTATTGCCTTGCATAAACGCTACGATATTGTCTTCGCCGATTAAATGTACTAAAAGCCCGAAAAGGAAGTTTATAACGAATATGAACGCCAAAGTTTTAAGCGCGTGAATTACGGGATAAAGTAAATAGGCTTGCCATTTGTTTTTAGCGTTTTGCGACGCTCCGCATTGACGGCAATATTCTTCGTGTGAAAAACTTATCGCTTTGTATTTTACCGATACGGTTTTTTTAACGAAAGCGTTTACTATATACCCAACCGCTACCGCTACTACGAGTTTTAATCCCATAAGGGCAATTAAAGATAAGAATTTACCGCTCGTTAATAAAACTGCAAAAGCCTCGTCGCTAGTTGCGATAAATACGGCAAGCAAAGTGCCCGCTTTAATATAATCTTTGTCGTAAAGTTTAGCAGACATAACGGAAATTCCGCACTGTGGAAAAATTCCCGCAAGTCCACCGAAAAGGGGAGCGTGTTTACCCCTTAAAATGCCCGTGCTTTTAAAAAGGTTTGCCTTTCGTTCAATAAACTCTATTAAAAGATAAGTTAAAAATAAAAATGGAAAAACTATTACGCTATCTAAAAAAGCGTGCTCAAGCGATTCCCATAAAATCTCAAAGTCCATAATTATTCTTTAATTTCAAAACCTAAATCTTCGATAATTTCAACTGCAGTTTCTAATTTTAAACCTTCAAATTCGGCGCTACCAATTTCTACTTTTACGTTTGTTGCACCGTTTTCCGTTAAGGCTTTTTCAACCCTTTTAACGCAGTGCATACAACTCATTCCTTCAATTATAACTTTCATAATTAAACTCCTTTTACTCTTTTAATTCTCAAAGCGTTAGTTACTACGAATATGCTACTTATACTCATAAGCATTGAACTTATCATTGGCGTTAACAGTATCCCAAACGAATAGAACACGCCTGCCGCAACGGGTATGCCTATCACGTTATAGAAAAACGCCCAAAATAAGTTTTGTTTTATAATTCGCCTTGT
>JAZURK010000040.1:0-2449 GCA_045606165.1 Christensenellaceae bacterium | reverse complement strand
CCATAAGCGCTTTATATGCTAAAACGGGCGGAATAGTTTGTCCGTATGAATTAACGATAGCGTCTATTGGTAACGCTATTGATAACGGGGCTACTTTAATGACTGATTTTGAAGTAGTTAATATAAGTAAAGAAGAAAATGTATTTACTATAACAAGTAGCAAGGGCGAAGTTGTTAAAGGAAAAATTATAGTAAACGCCAGCGGTAGCGGTTGCCAAAAAATTGCTAATTTAGTAGGGGACAATTCGTTTAAAGTTGGTTTTAGAAGGGGCGAATATATTTTATTAGATAGGGAAAGTGGCGATTTTGTCAAGCATACGATATTTACAGCGCCTACTAAAAAAGGCAAAGGAATTTTAATAACACAAACCGTAGATGGCAACGTTTTACTTGGTCCAACGGCTCAAGAGATTGACGAAAACGACGTGTCTACTACTTCTAACGGATTAAACGAAATTATAAGCAAAGTTAAAAATATGGTAGAGAACGTACCGCTTTATAATACGATAACTTCTTTTTCGGGTGTTAGAGTGTACTGTGATAAATCTGATTTTATAATTAGCGAAAGTAACGTTTGTAAGAACTTTATAAACGTTGCGGGAATTGAGTCGCCTGGTTTAACGTCAGCGCCAGCAATTAGTAAATACGTTGTCGAAGAAATAATATCTAAACTTATCAAGTTAGAGAAAAATGAAAAATTTAACGGAATTCGCAAGCCTGATTATTTTTTCAGTAGGTTATCTATCGAAGAAAAGAATAAGATTATTAAACAAGACAGTAGGTATGGAAACGTCGTTTGTAGGTGCGAAAAAATTACCGAAGGTGAAATAGTAAGGGCAATTCACGAAAACCCGAAAGCCACGACTGTAGACGCTATCAAAAGAAGAACGAGAAGTGGTATGGGAAGATGTCAAGGTGGTTTTTGTGGACCTCGAGTAATGGAAATTTTAGCAAGAGAATTAGACGTTCCGCTTAGTGATATTACGAAAAGCGGGGGCAAGTCAAATATCGTTATAGGGAGGACCAAATAATGTATGACCTTATTATAATAGGTGGTGGCCCAGCGGGATTAGCCGCTGCAATTTCCGCGTACGATAGTGGTGTAAAAAATCTTTTAATAATAGAAAGAGAAGATTGTTTAGGCGGTATTTTAAATCAATGTATACACAATGGGTTTGGTTTGCAACGTTTTAAAGAAAGTTTAACGGGTCCCGAATATGCAAATAGATTTATAGAAGGCGTTATTAGTAGAAATATTCCGTATAAAGTATCTACAATGGTGTTAAGTTTAAGTAAAGATAAAGAAGTAACAGCCATAAATAAAGACGAAGGGGTATTCGTATTAAAAGCCAAAGCAGTAATTTTAGCAATGGGTTGCAGGGAAAGGAGCAAAGGTGCTTTAAATATTGCTGGAAGTAGACCAGCGGGGCTTTTCTCTGCTGGAACGGCTCAAAAACTCGTTAATATTAAAGGGTATATGCCGGGCAAAAGCGTCGTTATATTAGGCTCTGGCGATATAGGGCTTATTATGGCAAGAAGAATGACGTTGGAAGGCGCAAAAGTTAATGCGGTTATTGAACTTATGCCGTATTCTTCGGGGTTAAAGAGAAATATTGCACAATGCTTAAACGATTTTAATATTCCGCTATATTTGAGCCATACGATTACTGAAATTGAAGGCAAAGATAGAGTTAGCGGTGTAAAGGTGTGCAAAGTTGATGAAAATAAAAAACCTATAAAGGAAAGCGAAATTCATTTTGACTGTGATACCGTACTTTTTTCAGTAGGTCTTATTCCTGAAAACGAACTAACGAAAGATGCGGGAATAGAGTTGTCGCAAAAAACTAAAGGTGCGGTAGTTTATGAAAATAGAGAAACGTCAGTAAACGGAATTTTTGCTTGCGGAAACGTTTTACAAGTTCACGATTTAGTAGACTTTGTTTCGGAAGAAGCCGAGTTAACAGGTAAAGCAGTATACGAATATTTAATTAGAGGAGAAAAGAATAGAGATATCGTAAATGCTGTAAACGGTCAAAACGTAAGTTACGTGTTACCGCAAAAGATAGATAAAAATGCTGAAAAGTTTGTTAAACTATTTTTTAGGGTAACGGGCGAATATAGAAATGCAACGATAAAATTAACAAGTAATGGACAAGTATTATTAAGTAAAACTAAAAAAATAGTAGTGCCTGGCGAAATGGAAAATATTGTACTACCAAATAGTTTGCTAAAAAACGTCAAAGATGATATAATACTTAGCGTAGAGGTGTAAAATGGCTCAAAAAGTTTTAACCTGTATAGAATGCCCTATGGGGTGTGAATTAAAAGTAATAGTTGATAATTCAAAAGTCGTAAGCGTTACGGGTAATAATTGTGCTCGTGGAAAAATGTACGCAGAAAATGAAGTAATATGTCCTAAAAGGGTAATTACTTCTACCGTTAAAAGCGA
>JAZURK010000039.1:0-3069 GCA_045606165.1 Christensenellaceae bacterium | reverse complement strand
GATATTAAACACCACGTTATTTTAAAGGCGTTAGCGCAAGGCAAAAAACTCATTGAAGTAACGCATTATTCTAGCGAATTTTATGGGTTTAATAAATTTTATCAAGCGATAAAAGATAAACTTAACGGTGTTAAAGCCGTTATCAATCTTGAAAAAGATTTTATTTAACACAAATTTTTAAATAAACAGGAGGTTTATTATGAATAAACAAATAGAAATGATTTTAGCGTATCAAGAAGTTGACAAGGAACTTAAAATCCTTGAAGACGAACTTTTAAAAAACGAAGATACGCAAAAATACTTCTCGGCAAAAAAGTTTTTAAATACGGTAAACGAAACTTTATCTAATTTGGAAAACAAAGCAAAAACTATCGTTGATTCTTATAATTCAGCACTTGGTGAAGCGAAAAAGCTTGAAAGCGAAGTTAAACTTTACGCCGATGCTGTTGAATCTTGTGAGGATGAAGATTCGCTTAACAAATTAAAACAAAAATATAAAAACACTTGCGATTTAATCACTTCAACCGAAAACAAAATCAATTCTTTAAGCAAGGATATGGAAGCGCTTTTAAAAGAGTTTAACCAATTAAGGGCAAAAACTAAAGAAATGAAAGTTCAGTTTGAAGAAAGTGGCCCTAAAGCCAAAGAGTTTTCCGATTCGCAAAAGGTTAAAAAGCAAGAATTACAAACAAAACTTGATAAAATAAAAGTCGGCATTAACGATGACTTAATGCAAAAATACTTATCTAGAAGAAAGGATAAAAAATTCCCAATCGTTTACGGTGTGGATACGTCTAAAGGCAACTGTTACTGTCCGTCGTGCGCAACGGGAATGTCGATAAGCGCTATATCCGAACTTTCAACGGGTAATATAAAAGAGTGCGAAAGTTGTAGAAAATTGCTTTATGCAATTCAATCTAAATAAGAATAATACAAAAGATAAAAGGGGATATAAGTATGAAGTTAAATTATAAAAAAACGATACTCGTTGGTTTTGCATTTTTCCTTATTTCAGCGTTTTGGCAAGCGTATGATTCATTAGTTCCTATGATGCTTGTAAACAAGTTTGGTCTTAATCAAACGCTTTCAGGCTTTATTATGACGCTTGACAATATATTAGCGTTGTTTATGCTTCCGCTTTTTGGCTCGATAAGTGACAAAACTAAAACGAAATATGGCAAAAGAACGCCTTATATCGTTTTAGGTACTATCGTTGCTATCGCTTCGTTTATCGGATTGTCTTTTGCTGATAACGCTCAACTTAACAAAGTTTATGCCAACAATACTAACACACAATTTTTAGAAGTATTGTGGGAAGATAATGCAAATATCGTAAATCTTGAAGAAGGTGGAAAAATTAACGTTCAAGATTATATGTCTAACATTTACTACAATAAAGATTACGTTGATTTAACCGATGCGGAAAAAACGGACGTTAAAACTAAATTCGTAACTTCTATTGATAATTCTAAATTAACTTATTCTTACGAAAACGCCGTTTATAAACTTGAAGGTGAAGACGGTTCTAATAATATTTACACGAACGTAGTAGTTGCCGCAAGGTCGTCGTACGCGTGGAAACAAACGGTTGCAAATCCTGCGCCACTCGTACTTTTCTTCGTTCTTTTACTTTTAACTTTATGTTCAATGGCAACTTTCCGTTCGCCTGCAGTTGCCCTTATGCCAGACGTAACTATAAAACCACTTCGTTCTAAAGGTAATGCTATTATCAACCTTATGGGTGCAGCAGGTGGCGTAATTGTACTTGTTTTAGGTATGATTTTAAAGACTGGTAACGTTTATAATCAAATGATGTCGTACACTGGTATGATTTTATGTGTATGTGGTGTAATGGCAGTAGGGCTTGCTATCTTTATTTGGAAAGTTCGTGAAGTAAAATGGGCTAAAGAAATGGAAGAAGAAAGCATTAAACTTGGCATTGAAGAAGAAGTTAAAGAAGATATTTCTACTGAAAAACGTAAACTCTCTAAAGGGGAATTTGTATCTTTACTTTTAATTCTTGCGTCAGTTGCTCTTTGGTATATGGGTTATAATGCGGTAACTTCTAAATACTCTCTTTACGCTTCAACAGTTCTTCAACAAGACTATAACTCAACGCTTATTATAGCGCAAGCGGCCGCTATCGTATCGTATATACCTGTAGGTATTATAGCAAGTAAGATTGGTAGAAAGAAATCAATTCTTGTCGGGGTAGTTATGCTTGCCGTTGCCTTTATTTCGGCTATCTTTATCGTTCCAAATTCACCAGCGTTCTTAATGTATATTATCTTTGCTCTTGCAGGTATGGGTTGGGCAACGATTAACGTTAACTCCTTCCCAATGGTCGTTGAACTTTCAAAAGGTAGTGACGTTGGTAAATATACGGGATTCTATTATACTGCGTCAATGGCGGCTCAATCTATAACTCCTACGTTATCAGGTTTATTTATGGACTTAACGGGTACAATGAAAGTGCTTTTCCCATACGCATCAATATTCGTTGCGCTTGCTTTTGTTACAATGTTATTCGTTAAACACGGCGACAGCATACCTACCAATACTAAAAAAGGTTTAGAAGCGCTTGATATCGACGATTAACGGGAGTTTAATTCAATAATTTAAAAAAATAATTTAAGTATATTACAACATAAAACTGTTGCAATAAAAGTGGCTAAAAGGGCTATAACAATTCCTTTAGTCACTTTTTTATTTTTGCATTTAACGTAGTAAACTGCCGAGATATAAAACACAGTTTCTTGCGAGCCGTATACTGCGCACGCGCAAAGAGTTATATAACTAGAAGTACCGTTAGCGCTAATAATTTCGCTTAATAGCGCCAAGCTACCGCTACCCGAAAAGGGTTTTATAATTATAAGTTTTATAAGTTCTTTCGGCACGCCTAAAAAAGTAAAAACCGGGCTTAAAAAATCAATAAAAATCTTGCTTAAACCGCTAACTTCAAAAAGTTCGCTCATTAAAAGCACCGCAACGATATAAGGGAGTAAGGATATTACTAGTGGTACGCCTTCACTTGCGCCCTTTACGAATACGTCGTAAACTTTTATTTTT
>JAZURK010000038.1:0-10909 GCA_045606165.1 Christensenellaceae bacterium | reverse complement strand
GCTTTAATTGGAGTACGGCGATGCTCCCAAGGTAACAACACGGGTAAAGTATGCTAAAAGTAAACCTTGCTAGTTAAAGCAAGGTTTTTTTATGAGGTATATTAAATGAAAGAAAAAACTATTTTAATGGATGAAATGGGTGAAAATAGGGCTTTATTTCGTATATCTCACGAAATTTTAGAAAAAAATAAAGGCACTAAAGACCTTGTTTTACTTGGTATTTTAACAAGGGGTCTTCCAATGGCTAAACGTATACGCGATAATATAAAGAAAATAGAAGGCGTTGAAATTCCGCTTGGTAGCCTTGATATTACTTTATATCGCGACGATTTAACTGAAATAGCCGATATGCCAGAGGCAAAACTAACTGAAATAGGTTTTTCCGTAAAAGATAAAAACGTTATTTTATGCGACGACGTATTGTTTACGGGAAGAACCGTTAGGGCGGCGATTGAATCGGTGCTAAAGCTCGGTAGACCTAAAACTATTCAACTTGCCGTTCTTGTTGATAGGGGACATAGGGAACTTCCTATCCGCGCCGACTACGTTGGCAAAAATATTCCAACTTCGCTTAATGAAATTGTTTCCGTTAAGTTTAACGAAACGGACGGGGAAAACTGTGTAAAATTATATGAAGCGTAAATAACGGCTTTGCCGTTAAAATAAATTTTTTTACAAGGAGAAAAAATTATGAAACTTGTTTACAACGTAAACGATAAACCAGGTCTTTGGAAGACTATAGTTTTCGCTTTACAACAAATGCTTGCTATTTTAGCGGCAACAATCGCAGTTCCTGCTATTATCGGCAATGGAATGAGTCAATCTGCGGCATTATTCGGCGCAGGCGTGGGTACACTCGTATATCTTTTATTTACAAAGTTTAAAAGCCCTGTATTTTTAGGTTCGTCTTTCGCGTTCCTTGGTTCTATGGGTGCTGCTTTTGCGGGTGCGGCAAGCACTTCTGTTGGTTACCTTGGTTTAATTATCGGTGCTGCTTTGGCAGGTTTAGTTTACGTAGTTATCGCTATTGCAGTTAAATACGCTGGAACTAACTGGATTGATAAAATTATGCCTGCAGCAGTTATCGGTCCTACGGTTGCTATTATCGGTCTTTCACTTTCTGGCAATGCCGCTGGCGACCTTTTAAAAGGTAGCGTTGGTATTTACGACATTGCTGGTAACTTTATTCCTAACGCTTCTCCATACGTTGCGCTTATCTGCGGTTTAGTAACTTTATTTACTACTATCATTGCTTCAGTTTACGGCAAGAAAATGCTTAAAATGATTCCGTTTATTATCGGTATCTGTGCTGGTTATATCGTTGCATCTATCTTTACCGTTATCGGTAACGTTGCGGATATCCCTACTTTACAAGTTGTAAACTTTGCTTTATTTGAAAATATGGAATGGATTCCTAGATTCACTTTCATTGAAGCGTTCAAAGGTTTTGATGCGTTCACTCCTGCATACTTTATCACTATTTTAGTTGCTTACGTTCCTGTAGCGTTCGTAGTATTTGCAGAACACTTATCAGATCACAAAAACATCTCTTCAATCATTGAAAACGACCTTACTAAAGACCCTGGTCTTCACAGAACTTTACTTGGTGACGGTATTGGCTCAATGGCGGGTGCTTTCTTCGGTGGTTGTCCTAACACAACTTACGGCGAATCAGTTGGTTGCGTAGCAATTTCTGGTAACGCTTCAGTTGTAACAATCTTCACTACTGCAATTATTTGTTTGGTAGCATCTTTCGTTGGTCCTTTCGTTACTTTCCTTGCTACAATTCCAAGTTGCGTAATGGGTGGCGTTTGCGTTGCTCTTTACGGTTTCATCGCTGTATCTGGTCTTAAAATGATTCAAAAAGTTGACCTTGGCGACAACAGAAATCTCTTCACAGTATCAGTTATCTTAATCGCTGGTGTTGGTGGTTTAAAACTCACTTTCGGTGCTGTTACTATCACTTCAATTGCTTGCGCGCTTATTTTAGGTATCATTACTAACTTAATCGTAAATATCAAATGCAAATGCAATAAAGAAGAAAAAGTTGAAGAAAAAATCGCTGAATAAGATTTAGTTTTTTAAAAAACGAAAACCGCATTTCCTTTTTTTAGGGAATGCGGTTTTATACTTTTGTGCTTTTTATTTATACTTTTCTGCCTTTTAGTCTATATATTATTGACTAAATTTTGCTTAAATGATATAATTTTTTAAATTATATAAACGGGAGTTTTATATGAAAAACAAAAACGATTTAGATAGGTTTATAAACATCGCCGCCGGCGGTAAAAAAATGGATAGCGAAGTTAAGCGCCTTGAAGAAATTTTACCACTCGAAATCAATAGGGTGGAAATTCCTAAAGACGATTGTACTATATCTGCTCCACCCGCGTTTAACGAAGAACAGGCGTATAAAGATTTTATTATTGAAAAAGAAAACTTAAAAAATTATTATAGACCTTTCTTTAAAAATTACGCTAAACAAAAACGAGAAGTTAAAACCGTTTTACCTTTAAACGACTTTTTGTTTAGAAAAGAAGAGCTTGAAGACGTAAAAGACTTTTCAAGGGTTCTTAATTTTAAAGGTGACTTTGAAAAAGTTACTATTCCGCACTACGTTGGCCCTGAAGGTAGATGGAACGCCTTTTATCTTAAAAAACTTAAGTTTGATAGTATCGACAGTCAAAAAGTTTACGTTTTAGATTTTGAGGCGGTTGACTATATTGCCGAAGTTTACCTTAACGGTAGGTTAGCGGGTAGGCACGAAGGCTTTTTCGCGCCTTTTAAAATTGAAATTACTAACTATATCCACGAAGGCGAAAACGACCTTGTTATAGTTGTTAAAAATGAACCTACTACGTCTGGTACGGATATCGACGGGGTTAGGAGTTTCGGCGATAAAATTTACGCTGCAACCCACCTTGGTTACGACGAGCCTATGCTCGGTTGGCACCATTGTCCGTCGGGCGCGGGTATTATCGGCAAGGTTGATTTAGTAATTTCTAACAAACAACGCGTTACCGATATTTTCGTTAGACCTAATATCGATAAAGGCGAAGTTACAGTTTACACAACGCTTTTTAACTATCTTTACGGCACGCAAGATTTAAAGGCTTTTTACACGATAGAGGGTAGAAACTTTAGTGAAAAGGTATTAGAAAACGTTGAAGGTAAGGTTAATTATTTATCGGTAAACACTAACTACTTAACCGAAACTTTCAAAATAGACGATTTCAAACTTTGGACGACAAACGAGCCTTGGCTTTATCAAATTACGGTAACTATTACTGATAAAAACGGCAATATCATTGATGAAGAACAAACGCATTTTGGTATGCGTAAATTCTTTATGGACGAAAACTCAACGCCAAAGGGCAAATTCTACTTCAATAACGAAAGAATTATGCTACGTGGCGCTAACGAAATGGGACATTTGCCAAGGGCGGTAATGGAAAATAACGACGAACAACTTTTAGACGATATTATTACGGCAAAAGTATGTAATCTTAACTATTATCGTATGACGCAACGTCCTGTATTTACTAAAATTTACGACTTTTTCGATATGACGGGTATGCTTTGCCAAACGGACTTTCCACTCTTTTCGTATCTTAAAGCAAGTGCTTTAGGCGAGGCTTTAAAACAAGTCGACGAAATGGAAAAACTCGTTAGAAACCACCCTTGCGTTGTAATTGATACCTTCTGCAATGAACAACTTGATAGAACGGCTTGGGGGCACGAGCAGTTTAACCTTTCACGTTACGAAATGGAAAGGTTTTTCAATGCCGGCAAAGAAGTAATATTAATTGCAAACCCTGATAGAGTTATTAAGTACAACGAGGGGGATTACGCCCCACTTCCTGAAAGTTACGGTATAAGCGACTTCCATACTTATACTTTTTGGTATGTTTCTCACGGTCTTCCATCTGGCAAATTTTCTAAAGGCTACTTACCACCTATTAGAAAAGATTGGATGACTGGTTGTGGCGAATACGGTGCGGACGGTCTTGATAGGCTTGAACTTATGCGCAAGTATTGTCCTAAAGATTGGCTTCCAAAAACCGATGACGAACCTTGGGCACCTAATAGAATTGCTAAAGCGCAATGTTATGCAATGGGCGCAAGTTTCTTCCCTGAACAAGATAATATCAAAGATTGGATAAGGGAAAGTAGAAAGCACCAAGTTTTCGCTACTAAAGAGTTAACCCATATACTTCGTAGGCGTGCGGACTATATCGAAAGCACGGCTATTCACCTTTTAATAGATTGTTGGCCTTGTGGTTGGACAAAAACGCTTATCGACGTTGATAGAATACCTAAACCAGCGTTTTACGCGTATAAAGAGGCGTTAATTCCACTTCGCGTAAGTTTGCGCCAAGATATGTTTACGGTATATTCGGGTGATACGATAAAAGGCGAAGTTTATGCGTTAAACGATTACCCAACCGAAGAAAATTTAACTGTAAAACTTAACCTTTTACTTAATGGTAAAAAGGTTGAAGGCTATAAAACTACGGTTAAAGCAAAAGGCGTTTCTTCCGATTATATCGGCGAAATTAATTATAAACTTCCTAACGATTTCGTTGGAACAGTTGAAATTATTGCCGAGGCAAACGGTAGGGAAATTACTTACGATAGTTTAACATATACCGTTAAACCTAAATTCAAAAAGGCTAGTAAAACGCCTGTAATTTACGGCGAAAGTTTACAAGTGATTAAGAATTTATGCGACGGCGAAGTTGACAATAATATCGTATTTACCGAAGTTAATTACTTTATTGAAAATCAACAACGACTTGAAGATTTTGCAAAAAACGGCGGTAAACTTATAGTTGTTACGAATAGACCGCTTAACATTTTAGATGAAGACGTTAACTTTAGAATTCATACGCTTGAAGAAGAAGTTGGCGCAAATAACTGGGTTGATAGAAATAAAGATAGCGTTTACGTAAAAGAGTTTGAGCAAATGGATTTTAAAAACTTCTACAACGCTAAAAAAGATTATCAAGATTTAACTTGTTGGTTTAAGTTTAATTGGCAAGGCGCTAAAGAAGTTCTTTTCACCTATAAAGATACGGGCGCAGAAGAATACAAACTTCATAAAAAGCACGAAATGGTATTTGCCGAGAAAAAGCACGGCAAGGGCAGTGTTTGTTTAACAACTCTTTCGTGTATCGACGGTTGCGTTGGCTTTAACCCGGTACTAGATAAATTTATCGTAAACGTTATTGAGAAAAAGGAAGAAAATTTATAAACTAAAGGCTAAAATATGAGTACTTTTATATTAATGTTTAAAAACGTTTTTATCTTCGTAGCGCTTGCTATTCCGGGATTTATTCTTGCGAAAAGCAAAATGGTTACGCAAGATAAAACGGTATCTATTTCAAAAATTATAACCTACGTAGGCGTTCCGTTTTTAATACTTGATAGCACTATTCGTATGGATTTTAGCGGAGATGCGCTAATCGTACTTATAATTGCGGGCGTTTTAAGTGTTATAATAACCGCTCTTGCGTTTTTTGCAACGAAACCTTTAACTACGGGGTTTGACGACGTAAAAAAAAGGGGCGTTGCTAGGTTTGCAATGTTTTCGTCTAACAACGGTTTTTTAGGAATTCCGCTTGCTAGGGCGGTGTTTGGCGTTACTCATCCCGTCGTTGCGGTAGTAGTTATCGCTAACGTTTTAAGTAATATTTTATTCTACGCTTTCGGGACTTATTTAATTTCGGGTGACAAGAATAAAATTTCGCTAAAAAATATCCTTTTAAATCCCCTTTTAATAGCGTTTATATTGGGCGTAATTATCAACGTAACAAGGGCAAATAACTACGTTCCTGAAATTACAACGTATACGGGTTATATGTCGTCTATCGTTACACCGCTTTCAATGATATTACTTGGCTTAAAAATGGGCGCGATTGACTTTAAAGAACTTATCGTAAGCAAAAACATGTACTACGTTTCAGTAATAAAACTTATTGCTTTTCCTGTGATTGTTATTGGAATTATGGTAGGAGTGCATCAATTTATTACAATTCCTTATGAAATTTTAATGGGCTTATTTATCGCGTTTGCTATGCCAACTGCGAGTGTTACTACTACTTTTGCCGACCAATTCGATAGTGATACAAAAGGCGCGGTAGCATATACTTTAGGAACTACTATACTTTCAATTTTAACAATATCAGTGCTTTACGCGATATTAACGGTTATAATATAATAATCTAAAAGCAAGACTCAATATCTTGCTTTTTTGCTTGTTTTGGAGTAAAACCGAAGATAAATTGATAAGATTTTAATAAAAATGGCTAAAATAATTTGTATTATTTAAAAATATAATGTATAATATTCATTATGAATTGCCTTGAAAAAATGTATAAAGAAATTGAAGAAATTTTGAAAAAAGAGAAACTTGAACAGTCAAGGACTATGGTTTTCGCTAAAGAAATCAAGTACGGTTTCGACACTAACGAGCCTAGCGACGTTCAAGAGCCTTCGCTTGTCGATTATCCTTCGTTAATTTCTTTAGACGGATTAAAAATTGATAAAAAGTATTTTGATGAAAATAAAGCAAAAACTTTTATTGAATTCGTATTCAAAAAATATTTTTGTTTTTATGGAAACAAAAGTGATAAGGCTGAATTTTTTAGCAAAGTAAAAACCGCAATCGACGGTGCTAGTGACCTTGTTAGCGCGTTTGTATCGTTAGAAAACGAACTCGTTAAATTAATGGGTGAAAGCGAAGAATTATCAAAATTTTTATCTAGTCCGTACAATGCGCTTTTTAAAGACGAAAACGGTTATTATGCAGTAATCGTTAACGGTAGATTTTCCGACGTTATCAAACCCACTGCATTTAACGCTAATCAGCTTAAAAAACTCGTTAAAGAATCGGTTGACGCGTACGTTGAAGACTTTTCTTCAAAATTCAATTCCGATAAAGAAAAGAATACGGCAATCAACAAAATTAAAGCCGATTTAAACAAATCGCAAACTAACGAGTGCGCTGAACTTGAAAAAGAAATGGAAACTTTAGTTTATGGCGTTCTTCAATCTAAAGGCGTAAGCGAAAAAGCCTTTGAAGAATATTTAGAAGAAAAAGGTTATAGACTTATTAAGCAAGGCAACTTATTTAGAAAAAAAGCATACGAAACGTATGCTGAATATAAAAAAATAGAATTCCGATACTGATAAACAGAATTTACGCGGAATACAAAGGAGATTTTTTACTACAATGCCCGACGGGACACTACCGCTACTGATAGCGCTTATCGTTCTTATAGTCTTTTCAGCTTTCTTTTCGGCAACTGAAACGGCTTACACTAGCCTTAACGTGATTAAGGCTAAAAGTTTATCTCAAAAAAACCCTAAATATAAAAAGGTTTTAAATTTATACGATAAATTTGATAAACTTATTTCTACAATACTTATCGGCAATAACATTGTAAATATCACGGCTACTTCAATTTCAATGTTGTTTTTTGCTAAAATTATAACGGGTGGTATTGATTATTCAATCGTTTCAACTGCGGTAATGACGGTTGCCGTATTAATCTTTGGTGAGATTACGCCAAAATATATCGCAAAAGCATACCCTGAAAAATTTGCTCTTGCATTTTATCCTTTAATTATGCTTTTTTACTACGTTTTATATCCGTTAAACCTTGTGTTTGGTGGCTTTAAAGCGGTTATAGGTTGGCTTTTTAGAATAGAACACGACGACACTATTACCGACGATGAACTTTTAACGATAGTAAACGAAGCGGAAGAAGACGGTACTTTAAAGGAAGAAGAATCTAACCTTATCAAAAGTGCGATTGAGTTTGACGACCTTGAAGTTAAAGATATTTTAGTTCCAAGAATTAATATGGTAGCAATTCCTAACGACCTTGAAGCAAAAGATATCAAAAAGGTATTCGAAAAAGAAAGGTACTCGCGTCTTCCCGTATATAAAGACAATATTGATAGTATTATCGGCGTTATTCACGGTAAAGACTTTTATACAGCGTACAACAAGAAAGACTTTAATATCAAAGATATTATGCAAGACATTATTTTTGTTGTAGAGCATACTAAAATTTCCGTTCTTTTAAAGAAACTTCAAAAGAACAAAATGCATATGGCTATCGTTTTAGACGAGTACGGCGGTACTTTGGGTCTTGTAACGGTTGAAGATATCATTGAAGAATTAGTTGGCGAAATTTACGACGAGCACGATGAGGAATTCGAGCCGTTTAAAGAAAATGCCGACGGTTCAATAACCGTTAACTGCTTAACCGAGCTTGACGATTTCTTTGAAAAATTTGAGATTGAAATTGCCGAAGACGAGGAGTGTGACGCTAACACCGTTGGTGGTTTTGTAAGTGAAAAACTTGGCGAACTTCCAACGACTGGTAAAAAGTTTTCTTTTAAAAACTTGGATATTACCGTTTCTAAAACAACGAAGAAAAAAGTATTAGAAATTAAAGTAATCGTTAACGAACAAGTAGGCGATGAAGATGAAGAATAGAATTTTAGCGGTTAATTAAATTAACCGCTATTTTTTTATAATTTGTCTTTTAATAATTTGACTTTAAAATTTTAAAGGAATATAATAAAACTTGTGTATTAATCACACCCTACAAAATTTAGAGGCTAACTTATGAAAAATTTATCAAACAAATGGACTAGGGCAGCAATTCCTGCACTTTTACTTCACGCTAGTATCGGTACGGTATACTGCTGGTCGACTTTTAAAAGTGATATTGCTATTTATATTGGTAGTTCTGCTGCTAACGTTGAATGGGCATTCTCGCTTGCTATATTCTTTCTTGGTATGTCTGCTGCGTTTTTAGGCAACGTAGTAGAAAAGAATATTCACAAATCTTCGCTTATTGCGGCTATTTGCTTTGCGCTTGGTTTAGCGGGTACTGCGCTTTTTATCAAACTTAAAAGTTTAGTTGGTATCCTTATTTGCTACGGCTGTATTATGGGTGTTGGTTTAGGTCTTGGCTACCTTTCTCCCGTAAAAACTTTAATGCTTTGGTTTAAAGACAACAAAGGTTTAGCAACGGGTTTAGCGGTTGCGGGTTTTGGCGCTGCTAAAGCCATTGCAACACCTATTATGGAAGCAATGATGGCTAGCGGTATGGAACTTTACACAATGTTCTTTATTTTAGCAGGCGTTTATTTTGCAATGATGTTTGTCGGTCACTTACTTTTGAAAAAACCTGAAGGCTGGCACGAAGAAGTTAAACCAAAAGACGCGCATCCTGTAAAAGCATTTTTATCAAAGTTTGCGGTGTTTAAAGATAAAACTTTCATTGCCGTTTGGCTTGTATTCTACATTAATATCACTTGCGGTTTAGCGCTTATTTCTAACGAGAAATCGTTAATTAAAATGATAGGTTTAGCACCTGCCGTTATCGGTATGATTTGCGCGATGTTCAACGCGGGTGGTAGACTTGGTTATTCCGCTTTATCAGACGGTATGAAAGATAGAAACACGATGTATAAAATTATTCTTTTAACTGAAATCGTAGTAAGCGTACTTGCAATCGTAGTTGGCTTAACTATCGGTTTTAATACTAATATTATTTCAGTTATCGTAGTACTTTTATTACTCTTTACCGTTAACGCTGGCTACGGCGGTGGATTTAGTAACCTTCCAACGCTTTTATCCGACCACTTCGGTATGAAGAGCATTTCAACTATTCACGGCGTTGCGCTTTCTGCGTGGGCGTTTGCAGGCTTAACGGGTAACCAAATGGCTGGTCTTATTATGAACGCAACTAATAACTTTAACTACGTATTGTACGTAACACTTGCTCTTTACGTTGTTGCAATGCTCGTTAATATTATTATGATTAAACCTGCTAAATTTGCAGGAGAAACTCCAAAAGATGTGGACGTTCACTAAAATTTATGATTAACGTAAAAGATTTTTTATCGACAACTGAAAAATTTGATACGCTCGCTTTTCAAAAAGCCATTGATTTAGGTTCAAGTAGGGGTGGTGAAACGGTTTTTATTCCGTTTGGAACTTATACGCTTACTACGGTTGTTTTAAAAGATAACACCAACTTGGTGTTTGAAGACGGTGTAAAAATTGAATCAGCGCCAAGCATTGACGATTTTAACCCCGATGAACAACTTGACGAAGTTAGATATCAAGATTTATCTCACAGTTCCTACACAAAAGCAATGTTTTACGCCGATAACGTAAAAAACGTTAGCATAAAAGGTTTAGCAACTATTGATATGCACTCGACTTGGGATGATGAAAATAAACGCGCTAAAGACGGATATTATCGTGGCGTTAAGGTGTTTTCACTCCGCAAGGTTGAAGGTTTGAGAATTTACGATATTAAAATCTTAAATGCAACCGATATCGGTGTGTTAATGGGTGCGTGTAAAGACGTTATTATAAGTAGGGTATATATCCACTCGCACATCGACGGAATTAGCCCCGACGGCTGTCAAGACGTTGTTATTTCCGATTGTATTATAAAAACGGGCGATGACGCGCTCGTTTTAAAAACTTCTTACTTTGATAGGCAAAAACACAACTGCGAACGAATAACGATTACTAACTGTATTTTAAGCAGTTTGGCAAACGCCATTAAGTTTGGTACGGAATCGTACGGCGATTTTAAATATATTAACGTATCTAACTGCGTTGTTGTTAATACTTGGCACTCTGGCATAGCAATAGAAAGTGTAGACGGCGCTAATATTCAAGGCTTAAACATTTCTAATATAACGATGCAAAACGTTGCAAATCCGTTATTTATTTACCTTGGCGAAAGGTTAAGAGGCCCTGAAGGTACTAAAATAGGCAGTATTAAAGATGTAAATATTACTAATATTTTTGCCGACGTTCACGGGGATAAATATAAAATTATCAATAGTTGGGCGCCTGCTAGCAACG
>JAZURK010000037.1:0-2092 GCA_045606165.1 Christensenellaceae bacterium | reverse complement strand
CGACTTAAACGGGTGGCGAAGGATTTAAGGAAGGCGATGACCTTACTATCGTTTTAAGATATCCTGAATACAACATTACTGCAGTTGCTGGCGAATTCGTATGGAACTACCACATTGCTCGTTATTCTGACAACACTGTTAAAGGTTACGATATGGAAATCGGCTACGAAAACCCTTGTTTCTTCAAGGAATTCGACGAATTCTACGACCTTGTTAAAGGTTGCGATCAAAGAATTTCTTACGAAGACTTTATTGCTCCTGTGTTTGTAATGAATGCTGTTAAACGTTCGTTTGAACAAGGCGGTAAAGAAGTAGAAGTTAATCCAATCGTGATTAAATAAACTATAATTAAAACTTTTTAATAAAGTGCATAAGTATTTGCTTATGCACTTTACGAATTTTATAAAACGAGAGGTATTTTACTATGAAAACTTTAAAAGCTGATAAATTACAAGTTAAAATTTTTGAAACTAGGGAAGAAATGGGTAAAGTTTCTGCTCTTGACATTAAAAATAAATTCGTTGAACTTTTAAAACAAAAAGAAGAAATCAACGTTATTTTTGCCGCTGCGCCTTCTCAAAACGACGTTTTAAAGTCGCTTGCTGAAGATAAGGAAATCGAGTGGAACAGAATTAACGCTTACCATATGGACGAATACATTGGTTTAAGCGCAGACGCTCCACAAGGTTTTGGTAACTTCTTAAAAGCGCACATTTTCGGTTTAGCGCCGTTTAAATCAATCAATTATATTGATTGCACTGCTAAAGACCCTGAAAAAGAGGCGGAAAGATATTCTAAACTTTTAATTGAAAACCCAACTGACGTTGTTATTATGGGTATTGGCGAAAACGGTCACATCGCGTTTAACGACCCACCTGTTGCCGACTTTAAGGACACAAAAGTTGTAAAACCCGTTAAACTTGACGAAATTTGCCGTCAACAACAAGTAAACGACGGTTGTTTTAAAAGTATCGACGAAGTTCCAACTCACGCCCTTACTTTAACTGTTCCAACACTCGTTAAAGCGCCTTACTTATTCTGTATCGTTCCTGCTCCTACTAAAGCAAATGCTGTTAACGCTACTATTAACGGCGAAATAGGCGAACATTGTCCTGCAACGGCTTTAAGACTTCATGACAATGCTATCTTATATCTTGACGCTGACAGTTCTAAATTATTATAATTAGGTAAACTATGATTAAATTAAAAAGTGATAAAATTATTATAGGTAAAGAACTTTTTGACGGCTACGTTTATATCGAAAAGGATAAAATCGTAGAAGTTTCAAAAGAAGATAAGCCTTGCGAAGAATTTTATGATTATACGGGCAAATATTTATCGCCTGGTTTTATTGAAATTCACACCCACGGCGCTGGTGGTTACTCTTTTATTAACTCTACCCCTGAAGATATGATTAAGGGTTGTGAATACCATTTACAGCACGGTACTACTAGTATTCTTCCTACCGTTACTTCTGGTCCTTTTGAAAATATGCGTAAAGCCGTTTCGGATATTGCCGAGGCAATGAAAAGCGGTAAATGTAAATCTAATATTTTAGGCGCGCATATGGAAGGCCCTTACTTCTCGCTTAAGCAAGCGGGCGCGCAATGTCCTGACTATATCACTCCTCCCGTTAAGGAAGACTATGAAGGTTTAGTTAGGGATTACCCTGGTATCGTAAAAAGATTTTCTTACGCTCCTGAAAATGATAAAGGCGCGGAATTTACTAAATTCCTTGTTAAAAACGATATTATTGCGGCTATTGGACACAGCGACGGTAAATACCAAGAATTAAAAGAGGCGGTTGATAGCGGTTGTCATTTGGTAACTCACCTTTACTCGGGTTGTTCAACAATCACTCGTGACCACGGCTTTAGAAGTTTAGGCGTTGTTGAAACGGCATTTTTACGCGATGAAATTTACGCCGAAATTATTGCCGACGGTAAACACCTTCCACCTGACCTTATCAAAATGATTATCAAAATTAAAGGTATGGATAAAACTATCCTTTGTACCGACAGTTTAGAAATCGCTGGTACTGATATCGTTGAAGGGGTTATGAGCGGTACGGCGTTTATCGTAGAAGACGGAG
>JAZURK010000036.1:0-13080 GCA_045606165.1 Christensenellaceae bacterium | reverse complement strand
GAATTTTAGGTATAGACCCAGGGTTAGCCACGGTTGGTTGGGGCGTGATAGACGTTATTAACGGCAAGCCCAAAGCCGTTGCTTTCGGGGTTATTTTAACTGAAAAGGACAAAGCCCTTCCCGATAGGTTGCTTATTATTGAAGAAGACTTAAAAAGCCTTATAGATAAGTTTAAACCCGACGAAGTCGCTTTAGAAGAATTGTTTTTTAACAACAACGTAACTACGGCTATAAACGTTTCGCAAGCAAGGGGTGTAATACTTTTAACTTGCGTAAAAGCAGTTGGTAAACTTTACGAATACACTCCGCTCCAAATAAAACAAGCGTTAACGGGCTACGGTAGGGCGGAAAAAAAGCAAATTCAAGAAATGACTAAAACTTTTTTAAATCTTCCTAAAATTCCTAAACCCGACGACGCGGCTGACGCGTTAGCAGTTGCTCTTACACACTCGCAAACTAATAGGTTTAGCAGTACTTTCAAAATAAAATAAGGTGAATTATGATTGGTTATTTAAAGGGAAACGTTTTAAAATTTAACGACGGCGTAGTGCTTTTAGAAGTAAACGGTATCGGTTACGAAGTTACTTGTTCGGCGTCGAGTTATCAACTTTTAATAAACGCAGGTAAAGGCGAAATTTATACCTATCTTAACGTTAGGGAAGATGGCTTTTATCTTTACGGCTTTATCTCACCCGAAGAAAAAAGTATGTTTTTAAAACTTATATCAGTATCGGGTGTTGGACCTAAAATGGGTATTACTATTCTTTCCGCTATGCCACTTAAAGATTTAGCCTTCATTATTGCTGAAAGTAACGCTAAAGAACTTTCTAAAGTGAAAGGCGTAGGTAAAAAGACCGCGGAAAGAATTATTTTAGAACTTCGTGAAAACATTTCGCTTTTAGACCTTCCTGAAGGAACTAAAACGACATCTAAAAAGCAAGACGACACTAAACCTACCGTTGACGGTGACGCCGTTATTGCACTTATGAGTTTAGGATTTAATCGTCAAGATAGCGAAAAAGCCGTTAAATCGGCTATGGAAAGGGGTGCGGATACTATCGAAAGTATTATCACGGTTGCCCTTCAAACTATAAAATAGGGGGAGTATTATGATAGACGAGCAAGATATATTCGGCACGGACGAAGAACGAATAGTCGACGTTGAAAAAACCGATTACGATGACGTTGAAAATATCCTCCGCCCAAAATCAATGGAAGGCTACGTTGGACAAGACAAGGTTAAGGATAACTTAACGGTGTTTATGAAAGCCGCTAAATTAAGGGGCGAGGCGCTTGACCACGTTCTTTTATACGGCCCGCCAGGACTTGGTAAAACGACTTTAGCGCATATTATCGCTACGGAAATGGGTTCTTCAATCAAGGTAACTTCAGGTCCGTCAATCGAAAAGGCGGGGGATTTAGCCGCTATTTTAACTAACTTAAACGAAGGCGACGTTTTATTTATTGATGAAATTCATAGGCTTAACCATAATATCGAAGAAATTTTATATCCCGCAATGGAAGATTTCTCGCTTGATTTTATTATTGGTAAAGGTCCGTCGGCTCGTAGCGTTCAAATTCCGCTTAAAAAGTTTACGCTTATCGGCGCAACTACTAAAGCGGGTATGTTATCCGCGCCACTTCGCGACCGTTTTGGCGTAATGTTAAGGCTTGAACTTTATAAACCAAGCGAACTTTCGGAAATTGCTACGCGTTCGGCTAATACTTTAGGCGCGCAAATAGATAAATCTGCAAGTGATGAAATCGCAAAGCGCAGTAGGGGTACGCCAAGAATAGTTAACCGCCTTTTAAAAAGGGTAAGGGATTTCTCGCTCGTTTTAGGTCACGATACTATACTTGAAAGCGATGCTAAACTCGCGCTTTCTCGCCTTGAAATAGACGACCTTGGTTTAGATGGAACGGATATCGCTCTTTTAGAGTCTATGATGGATAAATTTGGCGGTGGACCTGTTGGACTTGAAACGCTAGCCGCAACGATTAACGAAGACGCTAACACTTTAGAAGACGTTTACGAACCTTATTTATTGCAACTTGGTTTTATTTCAAGAACGGCTCGCGGTAGGGTTTGTACTCAACGCGCTTACGAACATTTAGGAAGAAAATTTCCTATAAAATTAAGCAAACAAACTTCAATATTTGACGAAGAAAATTAATAATATGTTAAAAACTAGCGATTTTTACTACGATTTGCCCGAAGAACTTATAGCGCAAACTCCCGTATATCCAAGGGACAGTTCTAGACTTTTAATCTACGATAGAAAAAACGACGTGATTTCTAACGGTAAATTCAGTGATATTTTAAATATATTCAACAAAGGCGATTTACTTGTTGTAAACAACACGAAAGTTTTACCTGCTCGTATGTTTGCCTACACCGAGCACGGTGGAAAAGTAGAGATTTTACTACTTAAAAGGCAAAGTTTAACGGAGTGGGAAGTTATGGTTAAGCCGGGTAAAAAAGCCAAGGAAGGTATTACCTTAACCATTAACGAAGAACTTTCTTTAACGGTGCTTTCGCGTACGGAAAGTGGCGGTAGAATCGTTGATTTTCATTTTGACGGTGTGTTTGAAGATATTATTTCAAGGGTGGGTGAAATGCCACTTCCGCCGTACATAAAAGAAAAACTTAAGGACCAAGACCGATACCAAACTGTATACGCAAAAGAACCTGGTAGCGCTGCCGCACCAACAGCGGGACTTCACTTTACAACGGAACTTATAACCGCGTTAAAAGATAAAGGCGTGGAGTTTGCAACCGTTGAATTAAAGGTTGGTTTAGGTACTTTTAGACCTGTTAAAGTAGACAATTTAGAAAACCACCAAATGCATACCGAGTGGTATGAAATCACTAAAGAAAACGCTGATAAAATCAACCTTGCTAAAAAGGAAGGGCGTAGGGTTATTGCGGTAGGTACTACTTCCGTTAGAACGCTTGAAACGGTTGCCGATGAAAATGGACTAGTTAAAGCGCAAAACGGCGATACTAGTATCTTTATTTATCCGCCTTATAAGTTTAAGTGTGTTGACGGTTTAATTACTAACTTCCACTTACCCGAATCAACTTTAATAATGTTAGTTTCCGCTTTCACTACTCGTGAAAAGACGTTAGAAATATACAATTACGCGGTTGAGAATAAGTATCGTTTTTTTTCTTTTGGCGACGCTTGTTTGTTTTTATAACCTTCGTTATGCTTCGTTTACTGTAAAGTTTATCGACCCCGATAACCGACAAGGTTAATCGTGTCCGCTAAACTTTACGAGCCTTGCCTAACTCGGTTCTAAAAACAAACAAATTACTTAAAATAAACTAAAACGAAATATAATTTTAAAATTATGGAAAAATTTTACTTTGAAGTTATAAAACAAGACCCTAAAAGTGGGGCGAGGGCGGGTGTTTTACATACTCCGCACGGCGATATTAAAACTCCCGTATATATGCCCGTTGGAACTCAAGCAACGGTAAAGGGTTTATATCCGCGCGACCTTGATGATGCAAGGGCGCAAATCATACTTGCCAACACTTACCACCTTTTTATGAGGCCGGGTGACGAAATCGTTAAAAACGCGGGTGGTCTTCATAAATTTATGAACTACCACAAACCTATCTTAACGGATAGCGGTGGTTTTCAAATTTTCTCGCTTGCTAAACTCAACGACATAAAAGACGAAGGTGTTACTTTTAGTTCTAACGTGGACGGTTCTAAACACTTTATCACTCCCGAAAGGGCGATAGAAATTGAAAATAACTTGGGTGCGGATATCATTATGGCGTTTGACCAATGCACTCCTTACGGTATTGACCACAACGCCTCTAACAAAGCGATGAAACGCACGCTTGATTGGCTTGATAGATGTTATCAACACCACACCGTTAAAGACCAAGCGTTGTTCCCAATCGTTCAAGGCAATATGTATAAAGATTTAAGGATACAATCCTTAAAAGAAACTATACCTTACGCTAAATACGGTATGGGTATCGGTGGACTTTCGGTAGGCGAGCCTAAAGAAGTTATGTACGAAATGCTCGATGCGTTACTTCCGCATTATCCTACGGATAAACCTAGGTATTTAATGGGTGTTGGTAGTCCCGATTGCTTGATTGAAGGCGTAAGGCGCGGTATTGATATGTTCGACTGTGTTTTGGCAACTAGGATAGCAAGAAACGGTACGGCAATGACGTCTAACGGTAAAATCGTAGTTAGAAACGGCAAATATAAAGAAGACTATACACCGCTTGACCCTAACTGTAATTGTTATTGCTGTAGAAATTACACTAAAGCGTATTTAAGACACCTAATTAACGTGGGCGAAATGCTTGGCGGTATGCTTTTAAGCCTTCATAATATAACCTTCCTTATCAAACTTATGGAAGATATGCGCGAGTCTATTATCGGCGGTTATTATGACGATTTTTGTAAAGAATTTTACGAAAAGTATGGAAATTAAGTGAAAAGGTTTAAAATAATCTTAAAACACTTGCAACTACTTAAAAAAAAGGTTATAATAAATTATAATGATTAATTAAGGAGAAATTTTATGTTTTTATTTAACTTACTTGAAGGCGAAACTAATTTTATGCCAATTATTTTACTTGTTGGTTTTGTTGTAATTATTGTAGTTATGTCGGTAATGAACAATAAAAAGCGCAAACAACAAATGGCTGAAGAACAAAAAACTAGGGATAAACTTTGTAAAGGTACAAAAATTATCACTATCGGTGGTATTTGGGGTACGGTTGTTTCGGTTAACCACGAAGAAAACACTTTCATTATGGAAAGCGAAGGCGCAATTTTAAAATTTGACAAACGCGCTATCTACAATATGACTCTTCCTGAAGACGTTGTTAAACAAGAAGAAGTTAAAGAAGTGGTTGAAGAAGTTAAAGAAGAACCAAAAGCGTAAATTTAGTAATTTAAAAAGACCTTTTCGCATAAGTATATGGCGGAGGTCTTTTTTTATGAATAACGATAAAATTTTCGGATTTAATCTCATTAAGGGCGTATTAATATCGTTAATATTTTCATCGGTTTCTATACTGTTATTTGCGCTGATATTAACGTTGTTTTCTATTCCAAGCGAAACGATAAAACCAATCAACTGTTTAATTAAAGTTTTAGCAGTGTTTATAGGTTGTTTATTTTCAATAAAAGGTGATAAGGGGCTTATAAAAGGTTTGATTTACGGCGGAATTATAACGGTAACCGCGTACTTGTTTTTTAGTGTACTCGGCGGAAATTTTATATTTAGTATCTCGTTTTTATGGGAACTTTTATTAGGTTTAACCGTCGGCGCGATTGCAGGGATTGTTTCCGTAAATCGAAAAACCAATTAACACGCCTCAAATTTTAATGAAAATTTTAAAAATATATATAAAAATAGCAAAAACTTATTGACTTAAATCGAGATTACCTTTATAATAATTAAGTATATATATGTATTATAGGGAAATCTCGAATTTTTTCTATAACGCAAACATTTGGAGGCAACAATGAGTAAAAAGAAATCGGGTATTATACTTGTTTTAATAGTGCTTTTAACAGCGATACTCGCCGTAATGGATTTTGCTAAATTCCCAATTCCTGGCTACAAGAACGGAACTCAAAATTATAACGGTATTGCTAACACTATTGGATTAGGTATAGACCTTAAAGGTGGCTACTATGCGGTTCTTACGCCAAAGGCTGCCGAAGGTTACGATGAAAGCAACGTGGACAACCTTTTTGACAAAGCCGTTGACATTTTAAGGACTCGTCTTGACAATAAGGGTTATACTGAAGCAACTATCACTATTCAAGGTATCGGTAACGAACAAGAAATTAGGGTAGAAATCCCTGAAATCGACGACCCGGATGAAGTTTTAAAAATTATCGGTTCATCAGGTGAACTTACTTTTGAAAACGCATCGGGTAGAATTTTCTTAACTGGTAGCGAAGTTGCTAACAGCCAAGCAGGTTACGATAAAGACGGTAAACCTATGGTTTATTTAGAGTTTACCGCTAAAGGTACTACTTTATTCTCTGAAGCAACTAAAGATACTGTAGGTGACGTTTTATATATCAAACTTGGTGGTGACGTTGTATCATCTCCTCAAGTTAAAGAACAAATCACAAGTGCTACTGCAGAAATTACCGGTATTGCTACTTTCGAAGAGGCAGAAACAATCGCAGCGGTTATCAACGCGGGTAAACTTCCGCTTGAGTTTGATATCGGTGAATCTAACCGTATCAGCGCTACGCTCGGTGAAAATGCTTTATCGGCAAGCGTAATAGCAGGTTTAATTGGTTTAATCGGTATCTTCGTGATTTTAATTATTAAATATCGCGGTTTAGGTATTGCTGCATCTCTTGCACTTACAATTTACACGGTATTATTCATTTTATTACTTGCGCTTATCCCTATTATCGAACTCACCCTTCCAGGTATTGCAGGTATTATTCTTTCTATCGGTATGGCGGTTGACGCTAACGTAATTATCTTTGAAAGAATTAGGGAAGAATACGCGTCTGGTAAAGTTGTAAAATCGGCTATTAAATCAGGTTTTAAAAGAGCGTTCGTTACTATCTTCGACGGTAACATTACTACCGTTTTAGCGGCTATCGTTCTTTGGATATTCTGTCCTGGTTCAATCAAAGGCTTTGCAATCACACTTTTATTAGGTATCGTACTTTCAATGTTTACCGCTATCGTTGTTTCAAGATTAATCGTTAACTTGCTTTACAACTTGGCGTTTAAGAAAATTGATTCTACTAGCAAAGTATTACAAGGCGCTGAAGTTAAAAACTCTTCTAACCAATTCATTTTCTTTGGTCTTAATAAATCGTTAAGAGATAAATTCCAAGAAAATAACGCGGTAGAAGAAATTGCGGTAGAAACTGAAGAGGAGGATGCGTAATATGAAAAAGGCTTTTAAAATTATTGAAAACTTTAAAATATTCGCCCCTATCGCGCTTGCGCTTATTTTAACGGGTATAATCTTAATTTGCACAGTTGGCTTAAATATTGGACTTGACTTTGCTGGTGGTACTAAACTTGAAATCGACCTTGGCGATTACGTTGTTACTCACCAAGAACTTAAAACTCAAGCAGAAAACACTATTAAAAACGTTATTAAAGAAAACAAATTTGAAGTTAACTCGTCTGTTCAATGGGCGGGTGACGATAAAAACGTTATGGAAATCGGTTTAGCGTCTAAATACGATGGTAAAGACGTAGATAGTTCAAATTCTGAAGAACAAACTGAATTTGTAAATAAAATCGAAGGCGAAAACGGTCTCAATACTAAAATCGTTGATGCGCTTACCGCTTTAGATAAAGAAATCGACGTTGATATCGACAGTATTAAAGTTCGTACAGTTAACCCATCAACTGCTCGTAAATTACTTGTTAACGCAATTTGGGCTACCGTTGCTGCGGTTATTGTAATGCTTATCTACATTATCTTTAGGTTCACTTTAAGTTCTGGTTTAGCCGCGATTACCGCACTCGTACACGACGTACTCGTTATGTTTACATTAATGGCGATTTTCCAAGTAAAAATCAGTACTACGTTTATCGCTGCGATTATCACTATCGTAGGCTACTCAATCAACGCGTCTATCGTTATCTTCGATAGAATTCGTGAACTTAAAACTATGCCTTCACTTAAAGGTGAAACTGATTCGTTTATTGCTAATATGGCAATTAAAAATACGCTTGGTAGAACGATTTTAACAACTTTAACTACTTTATTTACTATCGTAGGTCTTGCTGTTGTTTGCGTTGTTATGGGCGTAACTACAATGGAAGAATTTGCGCTTCCTATCATCTTCGGTTTAATAGCAGGTACTTACTCGTCAGTATTCCTTGCTTCATCGTTCTGGGTATACTATAGAAAAATCGGCGCAAAAATTCTTAAAAACAAAAAAGCGTAATTGCGCTAATAAAATGGCTCTATCGCAACAAACGGTTGATAAAGTGCAAATGAAACACGGCGAAATACGTTGTTAAAGCCCTTGAAAAGATGTAAACTCTATTCTACGGGCGTTTGCCTAGTCTTTCTTGCGTTTGATTTACTCTTTTAAAATCAACCTTATATTGTGGCATCGCCGATAAAATAATTAATAGCGGACGGGGTACAAATCCCGTCCGCTTGCATTTCCGTATGAAATTAATACAAACTAACTTCACTAAAGAACAACTAAATACTATTGATTTTCTTACTAAAACTACGGGTTTGCTTAAAGAAACAGTATCAATTCTTTTTAGTAGGGGATACACTGATAAACTTTCTATCGAAAAGTTTTTAAACCCAGGCAAAAAGAATTTTAATTCGCCGTTTTTGTTAAGCGGTATGACCGACGCAGTAGAAAGGTTAGAACTCGCTAGGGATAATGGCGAAACGGTGGTAGTTTACGGCGATTACGACGTAGACGGCGTTTGTTCTACCACGATTTTATTTAACGCGTTAAAAGACTTCGGAATTTTAGCAAACGTAGTTATTCCCGAAAGGGTTAACGGCTACGGCTTAACTCAAGGCGTTATCGACGAGGTTGTTGAAACTTATTGTCCCGACCTTATTATTACCGTTGACTGCGGTATAGGCGGTTACAACGAAGTTGAATACTTAAAGGATTTAGGTGTTGACGTAATCGTTACCGACCACCATGAAATCCCCGAAGTTTTACCCGATTGTATAACGATAAACTGTCGACTTAAAAATCAAGACTATCCGTTTGATAGCCTTTGCGGTGCGGGTGTAGCGTATAAACTTGCTTACGCTCTAATTGGCGAAAATGCCGATAAATACCTTGATTTAGTTGCACTTGCAACAGTTGCCGACAGCATGCCACTTATTGATGAAAACCGTGATATAGTGGCGGAGGGTTTAAATCTTATAAAAAATGGCAAGGCTTGTTTACCGCTTAAAAACCTTATTACCATATCTGGTATGAAAGATTTTACTTCAACAGCGCTTGCTTATAGCGTTGCGCCAAGAATTAACGCTGCTGGTCGTATGGGTGATGCGTATTCCGCGCTTAAACTTTTTATTTCATCGTCTTTAAAAGAAGTTGAAGATTTATCTATAAAACTTAACGCCTATAACGTACAAAGACAAGCCGAGTGTGAGTTTTTATACTCTCAAGCAAAAAGCCAACTTTTAACGGGCGGAAACTACGGCGGAGTTATCGTTTTATTCGGCGAGGATTGGAACAACGGTTTACTTGGTATAACAACTGCCAAACTTACCGAGGAATATTACTTACCAACCGTTATGATTTCAAAAAGCGGTGAGTTTTGTCACGGTTCAGCAAGGTCGATAGAAGGAATTAATATTTACGAGGCAATCGACGCGTGCAAGGACTATCTTGTTGATTTTGGCGGGCACTCGCAAGCGGCGGGTATTACCGTAAAGCCAGAAAACGTCATACCGTTTGCTAAAAAGTTAAACGAGTATATTTTAAATAATTACGGCGCTGAAATATTTGAAAGAAAAATTGATATCGACGGCTTTATCGACGGCAAGTTTACTATGCGCTTGTGTAGAGAAATGGATTTATTAGAGCCGTTTGGCGTAGGCAATAAAAAGCCTGTTTTTGCAACGGAAATATTAAGCGCCAACGCTTATCCAATAAAGCCGTTATCTCCGCATATTACCTTTACTAACGAAGTTATGGACTTTATGTGGTGGAACGGTGTAAACGACCTTGAATTGCTTAATTCAAGCGTTTCTAAAACTTTGGTTTTTGAACCGTCTATTAACACTTTTAATGGTAGGCAATACCTTAAAGGTTACGTTAAAACTTGCATAATAAACGGCGAGATTACCGCAGATTTGTCGGTAAAATCATTAACTAATTATTATAAAAATTTAAAAAACTATAATCGCGGTAAAATTTTAACGATTGATAAAATCCAAGACCTTTTAGACGGTCTTAACCCAAACGGCTTTGGTACGCTTATAACGGTTAATAATCCGTTAAATTGTCGTTTATTTAAAGGTCTTGATAGATTTGAAAAATCTTTATTCCGCTTAAGCGTAAGGGGTGGTAAAAACGCTCTTTTAATAGCGGGCGACGGCGATTTGTTTAATGCTAGCGAGTATAATACGGTTATCTCGTTAGACGGCGGTTTCGTGCTTTCTAATAGTATTGAAAACGTTATTTCAAGTGACGTTACTCCGTTTGATTTTTCGGGTGTAAAAGTCGATAGAGATGATTTCGTTTTGGTTTATAAACAAATAGTAAATTGTTTAAACTTGGGCGAAAGCGGTTATGATAATATTTTAGAAAAGTTATCTAAAACTTACGCTAAAGAGCAAGTTTTACTTTGCTTTGCGGTGTTTAACGAACTTGGCTTTATTACTTTAAGTCAAAAAATTCAATTAAAAGTCGGCGAGAAAAAAGATTTAACTACTTCCGTTATCTTTAACTCGGCTAAAAAAATTATAGGGGGGAGAAAACAATGAATAGTATGACTGTTGTTCTTGATAAAATTAATAAAATATATTCTCAAGAAGAAAGCGCGATGCTTAATAAAGCCTACTATTTTGCTAAAGATGCGCACAACAACCAAAAACGCGCGTCGGGCGAAGAATACTTTACTCACCCTTGTGCGGTTGCCGATATTTTAATCGGTTTGAGTATGGACTCAAACACTATTGCTGCGGCTTTACTTCACGACGTACTTGAAGATACGCCAGTTAACGCGCACGATATTACTAAAGAGTTTGGCGAAGAAGTTTTAGAGCTTGTTGAAGGCGTTACTAAACTCGATAAAATCGAGTTCAAATCTCACGAAGAAGAACAAGCGGAAAACTTTAAAAAGATTTTCGTTTCTATGGCGAAAGATATTAGGGTAATTATTATCAAACTTGCCGATAGACTTCACAATATGCGTTCGCTTAACTTCCTTTCACACGAAAGGCAACTTCGTATGGCTAAAGAAACCCTTGAAATCTTTGCTCCGCTTGCGGGTAGGCTTGGTATTTCGTCGGTTAAGTGCGAACTTGAAGATTTATGTTTAAAATACGTTGACCCGTCTGCTTACGAAGATTTAGCGGTTAACATTAAATTAAAACTCGGCGAAAGACATACTTTCGTAGAAAAAGTTGTTAAAGAACTTAAAGAAATTTTGCAAGAAAGCAATATAAAGGGCGAGGTTTTCGGTAGACCTAAACACTTTTATAGTATTTACAAGAAAATGAAAGCGCAAAACAAAACTCTTGACCAAATCTACGATTTAACTGCGGTTAGGGTGCTTGTTTCTAGCGTTGGCGAGTGTTACGAACTTTTAGGTAAAATCCACGAAAGGTGGAATCCTATGCCTGGTCGTATCAAAGACTATATCGCTATGCCTAAAGAAAATATGTACCAAAGTTTACACACTACGGTAGTAACTTCTTTCGGGCAAATTTTTGAAATTCAAATTAGAACTTACGAAATGAACAATACCGCGGAATTTGGTATCGCGGCGCATTGGCAATATAAAGAAAAAAAGGCGTCTGCCGACAGTTTCGATAAACGACTTTCTTGGATTAGGGAAGTTATGGAATGGCAAGGCGGTCTTAAGGACAGTAAAGACTTTTTAGAGTCCATAAAAGACGATATATATAATACCGAACTTTTAGTATTCTCGCCAAAAGGCAAGGTTGTAAGCCTTGTTAAAGGCAGTACGGCGATTGACTTTGCCTACCGTATTCACACGGAAGTAGGACACAAGTGCGTGGGCGTTAAAATCAACGGCAAAATGATGCCTATAAACACCGTTTTAAACGTTGGCGACGTCGTTGAAATTATAACTTCTAATTCTTCTAAAGGTCCTTCATGGGATTGGCTTAAGATTGTTAAAACTAACTGCGCTAGGGCGAAGATTAGACAATTCTTTAAACGTGAAATGGCTGAAGATAACGTTAAAATCGGTAAGCAAATGCTTGAAACCGAGGCGAAGAATAAAGGTTATAACTTTAACGAATTATTAACTCCGCTTGCCTTCCAAAGAATTAGTAGCAAGTTATCCTTTACAAGTCCCGACGAAATGTACGCCGCCGTTGGTTGCGGTGCGGTTACGATAAACCAAGTACTTTTAAAACTTTTAGACTTCCACAAAAAAGAAGTTCAACCGCAAAACGTACACTATCCTACTAGCATTGCATCTAAAGTTATTCACTCAACGGGTGACGTAACAATCAAGGGGATTGAAGGTTTACTTATCAGGTTTGCTGGTTGCTGTAATCCCGTACCTGGTGATAAAATCGTTGGTTTCGTATCTCGCGGTAGGGGTGTTGCGGTGCATAGGCACGACTGCCCAAATATGAAGTACGAAGACCCTAATAGACTTTTAGAGGCGGAATGGACGGGTAGAGTTGGCGAAGAAGGTTATTCGGTTAGTCTTCGTATACACGCCACTGAAGACTCTACTATTTTGGCGTCAGTTTCGGGTGGTTGTAAAAAGTATAATATATTTATTCTTGCGGTTAACGGCAGAATTGACAATAAAAACCATATGGCAATTCTCGATTTAACTTTAAAAATCAACAAAAAAGAGGCTTTAGATAACTTTATAAGGGAAATGAAAGAAGACCCTTGCGTTATCGACATCTTTAGAAATACTAACTAATATGAAAATTTTAACTTATCCACTTGGAGATTTAGGTACAAATTCATACGTTTTGGTTAATGAAACAACCCGCGAAGCCCTTGTTGTCGACGTGGGCGACAATGGTAACTTCTTGCTTTTAGAAGGTTTAAAACACGACTTTAAGTTAAAAGCAATACTTTTAACGCACGGACACTTTGACCATATAGGTGGCGTCGGTGAACTTTACGATAAAGGGGTTACTGTTTATATGGGTGAAAATGAACTCGATTTTATCAGTGATAAAAAATTGAATTTATCGGGTTTTTTCGGCGCGGATATTAAGCCGTTTGAAGCGGTTGCCGTTAAAGACGGCGAAACTCTTAATATTTGCGGTTTTGAAATTTTAGCCATTTCTACACCAGGGCATACAAAGGGCTCTATAACCTATAAAGTGGGTAATAATTTATTCTGTGGCGACGTGCTTTTTGACGGAAGTTTCGGTAG
>JAZURK010000035.1:0-6836 GCA_045606165.1 Christensenellaceae bacterium | reverse complement strand
GCAATCTTATTAAAAAAGTTAACGATTTTATTATAAAAGCCAGGTATAACAATCCTTTTATTCTTATTTAAGCCTTTTAACCCCTTTTTTATAACGAATTCCGGTGACTTTTTAGAAAGTTTACCTTGTAAACCTTGCTTTTTAATATCGCAAATTATATCTTGCCTTGTCGGTACGCTACCAGGACAAAGCAACGTGATTTTTACACCCATATTTTTTAGTTCGTATCGTAGCGCCGTATAAAAATTAATAAGAGCCGATTTTGTTGAAGAATATTCAGCATAATACGGCATAGGAAGTACACCCGTTAAACTAGATACGATTAAGATTTTAAAGTTTTCGCCTTTTAGTTTTAATGCGGAAAGCGTAGTTGAAAGCGCGCCTTCGTAATTAACCCTTGCTTGCTTAACGATTTTTTCTTCGGTGTATTTAGAAAACTCCATTTGAGTATCAATACCAGAAACGTAGTAAAGTCCGTTAAGCACAATATTTTCATTGTCAAGTGCAGTAAAAAACTCCGTTCTATCTTGGCTTGACACAAGATTACAAACACCTGTTTTAACCTTTATAAGCGGATATTTTGCCGTAATTTCATCTTTTAAAATATTAAGTTTTGATGCACTTTGTCCCGATAAATAAAGGTTATACCCACGGCTTGCAAGTTCAAGCGCAAGCGCCTTACCAATACCGCCACACGCACCGAAAATTAAAGAATACTCCATAAAATTTTACTCAAAAACAATATTGTTTCGTTTAATCTCCTCTTTAATTTTTTCGATTGCCTTTTTCTCTATACGCGAAATATACGAGCGCGATATTTTTAAAAATCTAGCAACTTCCCTTTGCGGTAATGGTACGTTGCCTTTTAGACCGTACCTTAAACAAATAACGGCAAACTCTCTATCAGTTAAACAATTTTTAGTTAGCGTTAAAAACTTTTTTCGTTCGATTTTTTTACCAACTTGGTCAAACAAACTTTCTCCGTCGTCACTTAATAAATCCATAATAGTTAAAGTGTTTCCGTCTTTATCAACGCCAACGGTATCCGATAAAAATACTGTGTTTTGGTGTTTTTTATTTGCGCGAAGTAGCATTAATATTTCGTTTTCTATACAACGCGCCGTATAAGTTGCAAGTTGAGTTCCCTTACTCTCGTCAAAGGTATTTATTGCCTTAATTAGACCGATTGTTCCCGTTGAAATTAAATCATCGGTATCTTCCGAGCCTTGATACTTTTTAGCAACGTGAGCAACCAACCTTAAGTTGTGCTTTATTAGCATATCTTTCGCGTTTTTATCACCCGTTTCCTTAAAAAGTTTAAAGTACTTTTTTTCATCATCGGGGGAAAGCGGTTTTGGAAAAGTGTCACCAGAAATCGCACCGCAAAAAAATAGTATTTTTGAAAAGATAAAATTTAAAAAATCTAAAAACATAAATTAACTCCTTAAAGTTAAACTATGTCGAAAAATAGTAGATTATGAGTTAAATTAAATCTTTACGCAAGATGTCGCCTTCAGTTAATTTGAAAGGTGTTTTTATATATAATTTTTGTTGAACGAGTTTAGCGTCGGTAACCAATTCGCCCTTTTCGTTATACATTTTGCTAACGGTAAACTTTTTATTAAAGTGTTCACCCGGCGATAAAACTTCTAAAACGTCGCCTTCTTTAAAGCGGTTACGCATTTCTACGATAGTTAAGTCTTTTTCGTTATCGTAACCAAGAACGTTTGCTATAAACATACTATTACCCATAGATTGACTGCCGTCGTAGTTAACGGTTTTATCATTATCGCCTAAAGTGTAAGCAGTGGTAAACGCCCTATGGAAAGTCTTTTTAAGTTCAGTAATATAAAGTGGATTTTCTTTATATTTATCGCCGATTTTATAATAGTCGTCAATAGCGCGCCTATATGCGTTAATTACCGTTGCTAAATAATATTCGCCTTTCATACGTCCTTCAATTTTAAACGATTTAACACCCGCTTTTATCATATTATCAATATAATCAAGCATATTAAGGTCTTTACTGTTTAAAATGTAAGTGCCGTTTTCATCTTCTTCGATTGGGTAAAAATCTCCGTCTTTACCAACTTCGCGAATAGCGTAATTCCACCTACACGCTTGCACGCACTCGCCACGATTACTGTCGCGGTTTGAAAAATAGTTGGAAAGCAAACATCTACCGCTATAACTAATACACATAGCGCCGTGGATAAAGGCTTCAATTTCAGTATTAGGTTGTAACCCACTATTGATTTCACTAATTTCGTTTAAGGAAAGTTCCCTTGCAAGAACTAATCTAGTAATGCCCTGACTTTCCCAAAATTTAGCGCTTTCTACGTTTAAAGTATTAGATTGAGTTGAAAGGTGGAGCGGTAATTTAGGCGCTACCCTTTTAGCAATAGCAATCAAACCAGGGTCAGATACGATTGCGCCGTCAACGCCGATACTTTCAAGATATTTAAAGTATTCGTTTGCCTCTAATAAATCTTTATTTTTAGCGTAAATATTAACGGTAACGTAGATTTTTTTACCGCATTGATGCACGAAATCCGTTGCTTGTTTTAATTCTTCATCGCTAAAGTTATCCGAAAATGCGCGGAGAGAAAACTTTTTACCGCCAACGTAAACAGCGTCTGCGCCGTAATATATTGCAGTTTTAAGTTTTGAAAAGTTGCCTGCGGGGGCAAGTAATTCGATTTTTTCCATTTATTTATTCCTTATAGTGTTAAACGTTACTTTTTATACGACACGGCTATTCCGTCGCCAACGTCGAAAAAGCAAGTTAACATATCTTTATCGTTTGCTACTAGTTGATTATAGTCGTTTAAATTTCTAACTAGTGATTTATATTGTTTAGGACATTCCTTTTCACCCGAAACGTAACCCCTAAAAAGTATATTATCGGCAAAAATCACACCACCTTCGTTTAAAAGGTCTTTTAAAAGTGGAAAAAGTTTAACGTAAGCCGATTTATTACAGTCTAAAAATATAAAATCAAATTTTTGAGTTAAACTCTTAACCACTTCAACGCTATCGCCAACTAGACTTTCTACCCTATCGTAAACGCCGAAAGTTTTAAAATTTTCAACCGCTTGGGCTTGAATTTCAGGGAACTTTTCAACCGTTACGATTTTAAGGTCTTTTAAAGTTTTTAGCATAGCAATAGACGAACAACCCGTTGAAGTACCTAGTTCCAATAAAGTTTTAGGGGTCTTTATTGAAAGCATTAAAAGTAATTCGGTTAGTCCGTCCGTTAATATGGTGGGAAAACCCGCCTTTCTATATTCGTCTTGCATCTCGATAAATTCTTTAGGAATATTATTCGACGCGCTACGATTTGTTAATTCTTTTGTATATTCGTTTATCATAGTTCTGTAATTATTGGTAAAACCATTGGGTTTTTCTTGGTCTTTTTGAAAAGGTAATCGCGAAGTTTTCGCCTTATGATATCCCTTATAACTTTCATATCGCCAGCCGATTTAATATCGTAATTTTCTAGGCATTTAACAACTATATTCTTCATATCTTGGATTTGATTATCAGTAAGTCCCGCGCCTTTTCCTATCACGAAAGGCTCTTGAAGAATAAGTCCGTTTTCAGCGGAAATTGGGCAAACAACCACGATAATTCCTTCAACTGAAATTAGTTTTCTATCCCTAACCACCGATTGCGTTTCATCAATAGAAAGCCCGTCAACAAGCCTACTGCCCGATTGGAATTTATCCCCGCGTTTCATTGACTTACCGTTTAACTCAACGGTGTCACCTATATCGCAAATTAGGATATTATGCTCCCTCATACCCATTTCTTTAGCAAGGTCAGCGTGTTTTTTTAAGTGCCTATACTCACCGTGTACGGGAATAAAATATTTAGGTTTGATAAGCGAGTGCATTAATTTTAATTCCTCACCGCAAGCGTGACCGGACGCGTGGATATTTTCAAGTGATTCGTAAACCACCTCCGCGCCTTTTCTATATAAATTGTTTATTACTTGATAAATACTTCTTTCATTGCCGGGAATTGGCGATGCGGAAATAATAATAGTATCGTTTTTGCCGATTTTTACTTGACTAGATTCACCCATAGCCATACGCGTTAACGCACTCATAGGTTCGCCTTGAGAACCCGTTGAAACTACGACTAAATCTTTATCTTGATAGTTTTTAATCTTTTCTATATCAACAAGCAAGTTTTCGGGAACGGTAATTTCGCCTATTTTAGCCGACGCCTCAACAACGTTTATCATACTTCTTCCAGACAACGCTACTTTTCGTTTGTTTTTATGTGCAATATTGAAAATTTGTTGCAGTCTATACACGTTTGACGCGAAAGTTGCTACAATTAAACGCCTTGACTTGTTTTGCTGAAAAAGCCTATCAAGGTTTTCGCTAACAACGTCTTCACTCATAGAATAGCCCGCTCTTTCAATGTTAGTCGACTCGCAAAGCATTAAGGTTACGCCTTTTTTACCAATCTCGGTAAGTCTAGCAAGGTCGATAATCTCTCCACCGTTAGGCGTTAAATCTACTTTAAAATCACCCGTGTGAAAAACCGTTCCAACAGGCGTTGAAATGGCAAGCGCTACCGCACCCGGTATAGAGTGGTTAACGTTGATAAACTCAACGGAAAACGCACCTACTTTTACGGAATTTTTTGGATACACACAGTTAAGTTTAGCGTTGTTTAACTTAAACTCGCGAAGTTTACCATCAGCAAGCGTTAAAGTTAATTTTGTACCGTAAACGGGAACGTCAATTTCCTTTAATAAATAAGGAAGTCCACCAATATGGTCTTCGTGCCCGTGCGTTAAAAACACACCCCTAACCTTGTCTTTATTTTGAATTAAGTAAGTGATGTCGGGTATAACTAGGTCAATACCAGGCATATCCGGTGTTGGAAAAGTCAAACCCGCGTCGATAATTATTATATCTTTGCCGTATTCTAGAGCGGTCATATTTTTACCAATCTCGCCAACACCACCTAAAAAACGGACTTTTAATACGTTTTGTTTTTTCATATAATCCTTTAAAATCTAGCAATTTAATTAATTTTGTATATATTTTAACATATATACAACGTTTTGTAAACATTTTTAATATTAACTTATTTTGTAAAAATATATACTTTCGACTTAATTTTACAAAAAACAAAGACCTAACCTAAAAAATTAAGCCGAACAAAAAGTTCGGCTTAAATGGATTTATGTTTGAGTGTATTGATTAGTTTTAACGATTTGGCGTGTAAATGAATATATCAAATACAAGCAAGACTAGGCAAACCCCGAAGATAAGAGTATACATCTTTTCAAGGGGTTTAACGAAGTATTGCGACGTATTTTTACCGCCAAAAATCAATTAAACGAAAAGATAAATCCTATAACATTACATTTCTTTAATTTCTTTGATATTTTGCATAATTTTTGCACGCATATCAATAAACTTATCAAGTTTTTCCCTTTCGCTATCAACTAAAGATTTAGGCGCTTTAGCAAGGAAACCTTGGTTAGAAAGTTTACCGTTTGCCCGTGCAATTTCACTTTCAACTTTAGTGAGTTCGCCTTCTAATCTTAAAAGTTCTTTTTGCGCGTCTACAAGTTCGCCAAGCGGAACGTAAAGTTCAACTTTATCTAAAACTTGAGAAACCACTTTCATATCTAACGAGTCCTTGCTTTCGATAAATTTAATACTGCCGATATTAGCAAGTTTTTCAATATAAATTGAGTTCTTTTCGATAAGTTTTTGGAATTCACTAACTACGAATAAATCTACTTTTTTACTAGGAGCACAACCAGTATCAACCCTAATTTGCCTAATTGATTTTATTATATTCATAATAATTTCAGTTTTTTCAGCGTCTTTTTTATAGTTTGCTTTAGAGTTATATCTTGGGTAATCCGAAACCATAATACTACCTTTATGGTTAGGTGTATTTTGGTAAATTTCTTCAGTAATAAACGGTATGTAAGGGTGTAATAATTTAAGCGTGTTAGTTAAAACGTAAACGAGTACGCCAAGGGTACTATCCTTTTGCGCACCGTCTTCACCGTAAAGCGAAGGTTTGCAAAGTTCAATATACCAATCGCAGAAATCGTTCCAAACGAAATCTTGTAAATCCGAGCAAGCAAGACCGATTTCGTATTTTTCCATATTAACCGTTACTTTTCTTATAGTAGCGTTAAGTTTGCGAAGTATCCATTTATCAACTACCGTTAACTTACAGTCTTCAATAGGTTTAATCTTTCTACCTTCGCAGTTCATAAGAACAAACCTTGACGCATTCCAAATCTTGTTAACGAAGTTTCTAGAACCTTCAAGTTTATCTTTACTAAACCTAGTATCGCTACCAGGCGCAATACCGCTTAAGAGAGTATATCTTAAGGTGTCAGCGCCAAATTCGTCGATAATTTCAAGTGGGTCGATACCGTTGCCGAGAGATTTACTCATTTTCCTACCTTGCGCGTCTCTTACAAGACCGTGGATAAGCACGTCTTTAAACGGAATTCTATTCGTGTGTTCAAGACCAGAGAAAATCATTCTCGCTACCCAGAAGAAGATAATATCGTAACCAGTAACTAAAAGGTCGGTTGGATAGAAGTATTTTAAATCTTCAGTCATTTCAGGGTGACCGAGCGTTGAGAACGGCCAAAGCGCAGAACTGAACCAAGTATCTAAAACGTCTTCATCTTGACGGATTTTAGTTGAATTACAATGTGGGCAAACTGTAATATCTGTTTTTGAAACAGTCATTTTACCACATTCGTCACAATAAAATGCTGGAATTCTATGTCCCCACCATAATTGACGTGAAATACACCAATCTTTAATGTTATTCAT
>JAZURK010000034.1:0-5027 GCA_045606165.1 Christensenellaceae bacterium | reverse complement strand
TCACAGAACGACATGGCTACGATCCGACTTAGCGGCGTATACGAAAGACCTTTCGAGGTAGAATGGTTAGAAGAAAACGAAATTCCCGCGCAAAAGAATAATTCCGTACGCGTTGGCGGGTATTTGAACGGTTGCCGTATCGGTTTTGACGCGGGCGGGTCTGATAGAAAAGTTTCTGCCGTTATCGACGGTAAAGTAGTTTATAGTGAAGAAGTTGTATGGTTTCCTAAAATCAATAGCGATTGGCACTATCAATACGACGGTATTATGGAATCAATGAAAACTGCTGCAAGCAAAATGCCACGCGTTGACGCGATTGGCGTATCTTCTGCGGGTGTTTACGTTGATAATAAAATCATGGTTGCATCGCTTTTCTTAAAAGTTCCTGAAGACGATTTTGAAAAACACGTTAAAACTATGTATATCGACATTGCTAAAGAATTCAACGCTCCACTTGAAGTTGCTAACGACGGTGACGTTACTGCGCTTGCTGGCGCTATCGACCTTAAAGACAATTCAGTTCTCGGTATCGCTATGGGTACTAGTGAGGCAGTTGGTTACATTAACCACGAAGGTTGCTTGGAAGGTTGGCTTAACGAACTTGCTTTCGCTCCTGTTGACTTTAATAAAGGCGCTATGGTTGACGAATGGTCGGGCGACTATGGTTGCGGTGTAAAATACTTCTCACAAGACAGCGTTATCAAACTTGCTGAAAGCGCAGGCTTTAAGTTTGAAGAAGGTTTATCTCCTGCAGAAAAACTTAAAGTTATTCAAAAACTTATGGCTGAAGATAATGAAATGGCTTACAATATCTATGATTGTATCGGTATTTATCTTGGTTACACTATCGCATACTATAGCGAATTCTATAACATTAAACACGCGCTTTTACTTGGTAGGGTAACTTCTGGTAAAGGTGGCGATATTATCCTTAATAGGGCAAGACAAGTTATTGAAGAAGAATTCCCTGAATACGCTTCAATCAAAATGCAAATGCCTGACGAATCAAACAAAAGGGTTGGTCAATCAATCGCTGCTGCATCTCTCCCTGAAATTAAGTAATAGTTACTTTATCATTTCGCCAAAGCGTGATAAATCACTAATCAATTATTCTCAATTCTAAAGTAATAAAAAGTTCTCGAATTTTCGAGAACTTTTTTTGTTTTACCTTATAATCATTTTGAGTTTTCTACAAAAAGTGCTAAAATATTGTTATTATGAAACCAGAACTTATCAACAGTTTAAAAGGCTATAAGCCGAAAAGTTTAATCAACGACCTTTTAAGTGGACTTCTCGTTGCTATTATCGCAATGCCACTTTCAATCGCACTCGGTTTGCAATCCGTACCTACAGATGTAGGTAACGGTATACAAATGGGTATTATTACCGCTATCGTTGCGGGTTTTATCGTTTCGGCTTTCGGTGGCTCTAGATTTCAAATTGGTGGTCCTACCGCCGCTTTCGTTGGAATTATATTTGGATACTTAAGCGACCCTGAAATTCGTATTATCGGCTTACAAATTGCAACGATTATCGCGGGTATTTTATTAATAGTACTCGGCTTATTTAAACTTGGCTCGCTCGTTAAGTTTATACCTTTTCCAATTATCGTAGGTTTTACTACGGGTATTGGTATTACGCTTTTCGTTGGGCAAATTAAAGATTTTTGCGGATTTAATAGTAGCGGTGTTGACTTTATTGAAAAGATTATAGGATTTATCGAAAACATCAACACTTTTTCGCTTGCGTCTTTCTTAATCGGTTTAGGTACGCTTGCTACCATTTACATATTAAAGGCGGTAAACAATAAACTTCCCGGCGCATTTATAGCAATAGTACTTTTCACGGTTATTAACGTTTTAATCGGCGGTGAAAGTTTAGGCGTAGCGACTATTGGCAGTAGATATGGCGAAATTAAAGCGGAATTTAACTTAATCAACTTTTCGCTTATAGGAAACGTTAAGTTTATAAAACTTATACTTCCTGCAATCGTTATTGCATTTTTAGGCGCTTTAGAAAGTTTACTTTCTTTAACCGTTGCCGACGGTATGAGTAAACTTAAAAGCAACGTAAACCAAGAACTTTTAGGTCAAGGCTTTGCTAATATTGGCTCTGCATTTATGGGCGGATTACCTGCTACGGGCGCGATTGCAAGAACTTCCGCTAACATTTCAAGCGGTGCTAAATCATCGCTTGCCGGCGTATTCCACGCGGTATTTATGCTTATAATGTACTTCTTACTTATGGGCGTTGTTAAATATATACCACTTTCTGCTTTAGCAGCGGTACTTATTAGCGTAGCAATCAAGATTATGGATATTAAAGAGTTTTCTAAACTTGCAACCTTTGGTATTCGCGATGGTATTATCTTATTTGCAACAATGCTACTTACCGTGTTTACCGACTTAACTTACGGCGTGCTTGGCGGTATGGCGTTAGCATTTATCTTAAACGCGAAAAACCTTTCTAAAAAGTTCTCTATCAACAAGGTGGAAAACGAAGATAAAACTATATATCAAGTAAACGGTTCGCTTTATTTCTTATCGGCAAATAAACTTTTTGACTTTATGGTTAAAGAACTTGAAACGGCTAGCATAATTACCCTTGATTTAACTAAAGTTGATAGGGTAGATTATTCAGCGGTAGAAAAATTATCTAAACTTGTAGCCGAAGTTAAAAACCAAGGCAAAACTATTGAAATTTTAGCGGATAACGAAGTTATCAATAAAAGATTAGATAAATATCTTTAATGTAGGTTATCTTTTTTCGCCTTATTAAATTTAAACGGCAAAAAACTTGCAAAATACTTCGTGTTTTATTCAGTTATGTACCTTACAGGTACACGCCTTCATAAGAACGCTTGTCTTTTTTGTTTTTTGCGCGTTAAATCGTGTAGACACTATTTAATAATTCTCAAAAATCTAACCTTAAAACACTTTAAACAATTTCGTTTAAAGTGTTTTTTACTATTGAAAAATAGTAAAATTTATGTTAAAATATATGTATATTTTATTAAGGAGAAAATTTTATGGTATTTAGTCCTAATCACTGGGTAATTTATACTATCGTAGCCTTAATTATTTTAGCGGTTATCGGGCAAGCAGTTTTCTTTATGGTTAAGGCTTTAAAGCGCGCTAAAGAAATAGGTATGGCAAAGTCTAAAATTACAAAGGCTATAAAAACGTCTATAATCTTTACAATCGCGCCTACTATTGCAATAGTTATTAGTATTTTAACGTTATCGCAAAGTTTAGGTATTCCACTTCCTTGGTTACGCTTAAGCGTAATAGGTTCAATGTCGTATGAAATCGTTGCGGCTACTAACGCGCTTAACGGTATGGGTATAACGGAAATTGGTAGTTTAGTTAAATCTATTACCGCTGAACAATACGTTACCGTTGCTTTAGTTATGACTATTTCTATTATGGCGGGGTTACTTTTAGCGCCTATTATCGGCAAGAAACTTCAAACGGGACTTATCAACCTTGAAAAAAGAGATAAGAAATGGAGTGATATTTTCTCCAACTCGCTTTTTATGGGTATGATTGCCGCCTTTTTAGGTTTGGTATTCTGTGACGTTACTAGTGTTTTCGTTGGCGAAACTAAAGGTTTAATACCGGTGCTTGTATTCTTCTCGTCGGCAATTATAATGGCGCTTTGCGGATTACTTCGCAAAATTACTAAATGGTCGTTTATCAACGAATACGCGTTGCCTATAAGTATGGTTGCAGGTATGTTACTTGCAATTCCGTATACGGCTTGGTTAGGTTAAGGGGGTAAGGTTATGAATAAAGAATTTAAAGAATCTACTTTTTTTAACGACGTTCACAAATACGGTAGAATTTGGAACTTTACTATGGCGGGAATTTTTATGTTGTTCCCAATAATATTATGTATAATCTTTTCAGTAACGCCTAGTTGGTCGGGTTTATTTAAAGGTTTAATTGCAACGTTACCACTTTACTATGCGGTTGGTATTGTAGAAGTATTTACCTATATACCAATGCTTGGCGCGGGTGGTTCGTATCTTTCTTTCGTTACGGGTAATATAAGCAACTTAAAACTTCCTTGTGCGCTTAACGCTATGGATACCGTTGAAGTAAAACCAGGCACTGAAGAAGGCGAAATTATCTCTACTATTTCTATCGCGGTTTCGTCTATCGTAACAACGCTTATTATCTTGCTTGGCGTAATTTTAATAGTTCCGCTTGAGCCTATACTTTCAAATCCCGTTTTAACTCCTGCATTTGATAGTATCGTTCCTGCGCTTTTTGGCGGACTTGGGGTTGTATTCGTTGCGAAATGTCCTAAAATTGCTATTGCGCCTTGCGCGTTAATGCTTATATTATTTATTGCTATCCCAGCATTAGACGCGGGTATGGTTGGCATTATGGTACCTGTTAGCGTACTTTTCACTATCGGCGTTTCTAGAATAATGTATAAAAAAGGTTGGTTATGATAATAGGTCTACGTTTCAATAAGCGGTTGATAAAGTTCTAATGAAATGCTACGTAATACTGCGTTAAACCCCTTGAAAAGATGTAAACTCTATTCTAAAGGGGATTTGCCTTTTCTTACTTGCATTTGATTAGCCCTTTTATATCAACCTAATATTAAACCGTAGCCTTAAAAAATAGAAAAAATTAAAAGGTGTTTATATGTGGTATCATTATTTATTAATAGGTTTAGGCTGTGTAATTTTATTGCTTTTAGCGGTGGTATTGATAAGGACTTTACTTTTTAAGCCAAGTAAAATCACGCCAAAAACCTTTGAAAAAGAAGAATTTAACAAAGATTTAGCCGTAGAAAACTTACGCGAACTTATAAAGTGTAAAACGATTTCCGACTACGATAAATCTAAAGAAGACGAAAAAGAATTTCAAAAGTTATACGCTCTTCTTCCAAAATTATATCCTTTCGTTATAAAAACTTGCGAAAAAATTGAAATTGAACATCGCGGTCTTTTATATAAATGGTCGGGTAAAAATCACGATAAACCTGCGGTTTTAATGGCGCATTACGACGTT
>JAZURK010000033.1:0-2485 GCA_045606165.1 Christensenellaceae bacterium | reverse complement strand
AACACTCTTATAATGGAAGCGGTAGAATTAAACCCTAACGCGCCTGATATTTTAATGAGCCACGGTATGCATTGCTTAGGTTGTGCAATTGCTCACGGCGAAACTATTGCCGAAGCTGCTGAAGTTCACGGTATCGAACTTGCTAAATTACTTGAAGACTTAAATAAATAATTATGGCTCAAAATTCCCAAAACAATTCGGGGGAAAAGCGTAAGGAAACTGCGTACGTTAAATGTGATAGTTGTGGCGCTAATCTTTCGTTTGACCCTAAAACGCAAGAGTTAAAGTGTTTTCATTGTGGAAGTTATAAGCCTTTTGAAAAGAGTAACGCCGTTTCGGAATTATTTATAGAAAACGCTTTTATCGAGGCGGAAAATATAGATAAATCTTCATCGGTTTATAGGTGTGATAACTGCGGTGCGGTAGTGGTTTTATCCGCGCACGAAGTCGCTACGTTTTGCCCTTATTGTAATACGTCGCACATCGTTAAAAGCGATGATTTATCGGGGCTTAAGCCTAATGCGGTTTATCCTTATACCGTAGTTAAGGAAGACGCCGTGTCACAAGCAAAAACTTGGGCTAAAAAGAAGATTTTTGCCCCTTCCTCTTTCAAAAAGAGTTTAAACGTTGAACAAATCCACGGCATTTACGAGCCCGCTTTTACCTTTGATAGTACAACTTATTCTACTTACTACGGTAGGGTTGGTAAAAGGCATACTAGGGTAGTCGGCTCGGGTAAAAATAGAAGAACGGAAACCTATATCATTTGGCGCACGATTTCGGGTAGTTTTAATAGGGTTTTCGACGACGTTTTTATCAATGCTAGCGGTGATTACGAGCAAAAAACGTTTGATAAAATTTTGCCGTTTAACTATACGGAAATTAAAACGTACACTCAAGAATATTTGTCGGGATTTATGGCTAAACACCACGATAAAGACATTAATACCGCGTGGGGCGAAGCCAAAGGTGCTATGGATAGGATTTTGAAAAGGGAAATCTTAAGTCAGTACTTTTACGACGTTGTTGATTACATAAACGTTGATACCACGCACGAAAAGGTAACGTATAAGTACGTTCTGTTACCGGTGTATCAACTTAACTTTAGATACAAAAAGAAGAATTATTCCGTTTTCGTTAACGGCGAAACGGCAAAAGTAACGGGTAAAACTCCTGTATCGCCTTTAAGGGTACTTACGGCAATAGGTATAGGATTAGCGGTTATCGGCTTACTAGTGTTACTTATTATTTAGAAAATTAATAGCATTTTTTATATATATAACTTGGAGGATTTTACTATTATGAAGTTTATAAAAGCAGTGATTTTTTGCTTGATTATGGCTTTAACTTTAAATATCGTAGGTTGTACTTACGTTGCTAACGGTAGCGTTATTCAAGACGTTACTTATACCGTATCGTATAAAAATACCGACGGCGAAGACGTTAATATCGACGCTACTTTATCTTTATACAAAACTTACGCGCCAAAAACGTACGACCATATTTTAGATTATATTAAAGACGGTTTTTATGATGATACTCAAATCGTTTTTGATGAAATGGGCAAATACCTTATTTTAGGCGCTTACGATATCAATGGTAAAGATATTATTACTGATAAAACGGTTAACGGCGAATTTGAAAAAAATGGTCACCAATCACACCTTAAAGCAGAAAAAGGTTCACTCGTATTATTAAGAGAACCTGATAGCGGTAAAGGAACTCAAAAATATAATTCAGGTAAAGCGGTATTCGCTATTTTACTTGAAGACGGCGTTCAAGGTATCTCTAATTTATTCTATACCGTATTTGGTAAAATTGCTGAAGAAGATTTAGAAAAATTTATCGATATGCGTGACGACCTTTATAAAGACGGTGACGGATTCGTTAAAATGAAATACGTTGCTGATAGAGATGAAGAAACCGATAAAAGAACTATCGAAAACGGCGCATACGTTGGCGGTTTTGAATACTACGTTAACGCTAATGATTCTACTTTCTATAATTCAGATAAAGAAATGTTTAAGTATACAACTGATGAAGAAGTAGACGATTATAGCGCGTACGCCGACCAAGATATTTACGAAAAACTTACAGGCGCGTATAACTTTGATTTAAACGCTATGCCTATTAACAAAATTACGGCTAAAGATTTTAAACTTAAATAAGCGTCGCAATACTGCGTTAACTGCTTCGTTTGTGTGACTACAATGACCAAAAAGGTCTATTGTATCCACCCAAACTTGCGAGCCTTGTCTTGCTTGCTTCTTTAAGTTTAAAAAAGCACGTTATTTAAGTTGTGTATGGTTAAGGCGTTTTAGCGAGCCTTGAACTGCTTGTTTATCCAACCTTAAAACGGCACTTTATTTAAGTTTGGTTGTTTTACAAGCCTTGTCTTGCTTGTATTTTTAAGTTTAAAAACACAATGTTAAACTAAATATAAAATCTCGCTTTTAATAGCGAGATTTTTTTAATTGCTTGCAAT
>JAZURK010000032.1:0-3468 GCA_045606165.1 Christensenellaceae bacterium | reverse complement strand
TAATCCATAAAAAGTACCTCATTTCATATATTTTTAACTATTATACTACTACGTAGTAGCCTTGTAAAGCATTTTTTATTTGCAATTTTTGATTTTTTTGTGAAATTTTTTTGCATAAACAACATAAATTCGACAAATTAATTACTTATTTATTGACATAAAAACCTAATTATTATATAATAACCCTATAAAAATTAATCAGTCGCTATATTTTGCGACAAATTTTAGGAGGCTTTTATGGCAGGAACTTTTTGGGCGTTCGTCCCAGCAATAGTGGCAATCGTACTTGCGCTTATCACTAAACAAGTGTACGTATCGTTGTTTTTAGGTATTTTCGTTGGCGCGTTATTCTACGTTGGCGGTAACCCTATCAACGCGCTTGGCGCTTTATTCCAAGTTATGAGTGAAAAGGTTGGCGCTAATACACCTATTATCGTATTCCTTGTAATACTTGGTATCTTCGTTGTTTTAATGCAAAAATCGGGTGGCGCGAAAGCATACGGCGATTGGGCTCAATCTAAAATCAAATCTAAAAGCGGTGCTCTTGCTGCAACTGCTGCATTAGGTTGCTTAATCTTCGTTGACGACTACTTTAACTGTTTAACAGTTGGCTCGGTTATGAGACCTGTTACTGACAAGTTTAACGTTTCACACTCTAAACTTGCTTGGATTATCGACTCTACTGCTGCGCCAGTTTGTATTATCGCACCTATTTCTTCTTGGGCGGCTGCAGTTGGTAGTAACCTTGAAGGTACTGACTCGATTGCAACGTTTATTAAAACTATTCCGTTCAACCTTTACGCTATCTTAACAATCATTATGATTTTCGTATTCTGTTTCATTAAACTTGACTTTGGTAAAATGAAAAAGAACGAAGTAATGGCTGAAAATGGCGACCTTGACGCTGGCGAAACTGAAACTTCTGCGGACAATAGCGAAGAACTTATCGCTAACCCTAAAGGTAAAGTTCGTCACCTTATCGTTCCTGTAATCGTGCTTATCATTTCTTGTATTTTAGGTATGATTTACTGCGGTTATTTCTATAACTGGGACACTTATACTTTTGGTAGTGAACTTCAATCTGGTTCTATTATCGAAGCGTTCTCTAACTGCGACGCAGGTTTATCACTCGCAATCGGTTCTACAGTAGCACTTGTTATCGTTGCTGTTTACTATATGATAACTGGCGTTACTAAATTTAAAGATATTACCGATAGTTTCACTCAAGGCTTTAAAGCAATGGTTCCAAGTATCTTAATTTTAACGTTTGCGTGGACAATCTCTGGTATCATGGGTGCAAAAGGCGGTTACCTTGATGCAAAAGCATTCGTTGCTGCTAACGTTGCTAAAATCCCTGAAACACTCATTGCGTTATTCCCTGCTATCTTCTTTATATTAGCAGCGGGCATTGCATTCTCAACTGGTACTTCTTGGGGTACTTTCGGCGTACTCGTTCCACTTGCGGTAACAGTACTTGGCGGTAGCAGTACACTTGCGGTATTAACAGTTTCTGCAACTCTTGGCGGTGCGGTTGTTGGTGACCACATTTCACCTATTTCCGATACTACGATTATGGCGTCTACTGGCGCTGCTTGTAACCACATTGACCACGTTAAAACTCAATTACCTTACGCGTTAATGGTTGCGGGTATTTCGGCTGTAGCGTACGTTGTTGCGGGCTTTGCGGCATCACTTGGTAGCGTACTTTGCGCGCTTATTGCTTGGGTAGTTGCTCTTGCATTATTTGCTGGCACAGTATTCGTTATTAAGTTTATCGAAAAGAAAAAAACTATTAACCAAAAACAAAACGGTTAATCAATTAAAAGTTAAAAGTGTTGACGATTAATTTTCGTCAACACTTTTTTTAATGAGTTTTTTAATAAGTTTTACAAAGTATATTGGAATAAGTCCGCCTAGCGTAAACGCTAATATATAAAGGAATAAAAATATTGGATACGCTACTTTTGTGTGAATAAGGTCAAATACGGGAAGTGTTGACGTGTGGTACGGGGATATATAAAATAATTCAAGTCCCCCTTCAAAACCTATATGATAGGTTATAATATTTACGCTAATCGCAACCGCTACGGCTATTATAAATACCCAAAGTCCGTTAAGTATCGTTTTATAGTTTAATTTAACGTGTCCGTTTAAAATAAGCGTAAAGCCAATTACAACCATAAATCCGTGATGCACCATCGTTTGAACGTTTATAAGCGTTTCTTCGATAAATACCGTTATTGGATAAACCATAACCCCTATCCCCGCAACCAAGCCGTACGAGGCTAAAAATCCAAACAAGCACTCCTCTATCCGCTTGTTTTTAACAAGACTTGCAATAAATGCAACGTACATAGGCACGGAACAAAACTGATACGGAAAAGCATACCACTGATATTCCCACTTTCCGTTAGAAAAACTAAAGGATAATTGCTTATAAAGTTCAAACACTAGCATTATTATTGATAAAATAAGTAACGTTCTTTTTATATCGTACTTTTTATAAACTAAAAAAACCGTTAACCCTATTACCACTAGGATACATAGTATGTGAAACCAACCGTATAGTTGTGGCTCTTTCATTCGAAATTGCAAAAAAGTAATAATATTTTCTAGAATCTTCATAAAACACCTGCTTAATTATTTTACTACCTTTTAAAAAAATAATCAATTAAATATTGTGTTTTTTTTTAGAGTGTGTTATACTCTACTTAATTTTACAGGAGATTTATTATGAGCGAAGAAAAATTTTACGTTGAAGAAGGCTCTTCTACAACAGGTAAAGCCGTTAATGAAAATAAAAAACAAGTGCTTTTAATAGGCGATTCTTTAAGGGAAGGCTATTGCGAATACGTTAAGGAAGAATTAAAAGATATTGCCGACGTATACTTTCCTTTAGAAAACTGTAGAAACACGCAGTATATTATAACGTCACTTCGTTTATGGGTTAAGTATTGCGACCCCGAAAAAGTTGACGTTGTTCACTTTAACGCTGGGCATTGGGACGTTGCGCACTGGTCGGAAGTCGGCGATAGTTTAACCTCACTTGAAGATTACGGTAAAAACGTTATTAAAATAGTAAAGATTGCTAATGTTCTTTTCCCTAATGCAAAAGTTATGTTTGCAACTACTACGCCTATGAATCCTTCTACTACTGCGCCTGTAAATCCCCGCACTACTGAAGAAATTATTCAGTATAATGAAGTTGCCAAAAAGGTATGTAAAGAAAATAACGTACCTATTAACGACCTTTTTGAACTTGCTATCACTTTTGGCGAAGAAATGTTTAAAGACTACTGCCACCTTCAAGGCGACGGCTATAAACTTTTAGCACACCAAGTATCAAACGAAATTAAAAAATTATTTTAATTATATATAGAAAAAGGAATTGCAAAATGCAATTCCTTTTTTATTTTATTAAGTACGGGATTAAAAGCGTAGAAGCGAGTCAGACAAGGCACAAAAAAA
>JAZURK010000031.1:0-9966 GCA_045606165.1 Christensenellaceae bacterium | reverse complement strand
CAAGAAGATTTAACTGAAATGATAGCGCTTGAAACAGATGCCGAGATGAAAGCGTTAATGAAAGAAGAAATAGAAGTTTGCAAGAGTAAAATAAAAACTATTTCAGAAGAATTAAGAATTTTATTGTTACCTAAAGACCCTAACGACGATAAAAACGTAATTATGGAAATTCGTGGTGGCGCTGGCGGTGACGAGGCAAACCTTTTTGCTTATGAACTATACAAACTTTACGTTAAGTTTGCAGAAAAAAAACGTTGGAAAACAGAAGATATCGATATTAGCGTTACAGAATTAGGAGGGCTTAAAGAAGGAATATTCTCTATTTCAGGTAAAGGTGTATACAGTAAATTAAAATTTGAAAGTGGCGTTCATAGGGTTCAACGTGTTCCCGAAACGGAATCTCAAGGCAGAATTCAAACTTCAACTGCTACGGTAGCGGTTCTTCCCGAAGTAGAAGACGTAGAAGTTAAAATTGAAGAAAAAGACCTTAAAATTGATACTTATAGGGCAAGCGGTGCTGGTGGACAACACGTTAATAAAACGGAAAGTTGTATAAGAATGACTCATATTCCAACGGGTATAGTCGTTACTTGTCAAGACGAGCGTTCACAAATTAAAAACCGTGAAAAGGCCTTAAAGGTAATGAAGTCAAGGCTTTACGATTTCTATAATACTGAATACCGTAAAGAATACGACGAAAATAGAAAAAGCCAAATTGGTACGGGTGACCGTTCCGAAAGAATAAGAACGTACAACTTCCCACAAGGTAGAATTACCGACCATAGAATAGGTTTTACGTTATACTCGCTTGATAATTTTTTATCGGGTGATATTGATGAAATGATAGAAGCGCTTGCTATTGCAGATAAAGAGGCAAAACTTGCAGGCGAAGAAGATATTTAAGAGGTAATTATGAAAATTTCTAAAAAAGCATTATCAATCCCTGCATCAATGACTCTTGAAGTGACTGCTAAAGTTAATCAACTTAAAAAAGAAGGCAAGTCTATTATTGGTTTTACTGCGGGTGAACCTAACTTTAATACCCCTAACTACATTATTGAAAGTGCTAAAGAGGCTCTTGATAAGGGTATTACTAAATACACTCCTGTTGCAGGTATGCCTGAACTTAAAAACGCTATTTGTAAAAAATTCCTTAACGACAACGGTTTAGAATATACGCCTGACCAAATTATCGTATCCGACGGCGCTAAAGCATCGCTTTTCCACGCTGTATACGCTTTAGTTGACGATGGCGACGAAGTTATTATTCCTGCGCCTTTCTGGTTCTCGTATGAAGAACAAGTTAAAATTTGCGGTGGTAAATGCGTAATCGTTAATACTAAAAAGGAAAACGGCTATAAAATGACGGCTGAAGAACTTGAAAACGCTATTACCGATAAAACTACTACTATTATGATTAACTCTCCTTCAAACCCAACGGGCGCGATTTACAGTTACGATGAGTTAAAGGCTCTTGCAGAAGTAGTAGAAAAACATAACTTAACCGTTATTTCCGACGAGATTTACGAAAAACTTATCTATGAAGGTAACAAGCACGTTTCAATCGCGTCTATTTCCGACTATATGAAAGAAAACACGATAGTTATTAACGGTGTAAGTAAAACTTACGCAATGACGGGTTGGCGTATCGGTTATCTTGCAGCGCCTAAACAACTTGCTCAAGTCATTTCAAGGGTGCAAGGCCATACTACAAGCAATGCTTGTTCGTTTGCTCAATATGCCTCGATTACCGCTTTAAGTAGTGGTGAGGATATTATCGAATCTATGCGCCAAGAATTTGACGAAAGACGTAAATATATGATTTCAAGGCTTGACGCGTTAGGTCTTACTTATATTAAGCCAGAAGGGGCGTTCTACTTGTTTGTAGACGTATCTAAATTCTTTGGTAAAGAAGTTGATGGCAATAAGATTGACGGCAGTATGAGTTTCGCATCTATCTTAACGGAACACGGGGTTGCGGTAATACCTGGTCTTCCTTTCCATGCGGATAACTTTATTAGGCTTTCTTACGCTGTTTCTATGGACGATATCAAAAACGGTTTTGATAGAATAGAGAAGTTTATTAGTTTAATTAAATAAACACCTTAAAATTTAAGCGGTAAAGCGTATCAAAAGTTCGTTTTACCGCTATTTTTACAAAAAAATCACATTTTTTTTAAACTTTTTTTCAATTTGCTATTGAAATCTTAACATTTATCATTTATAATATAATTACAAAACATAAATGGAGGATTTTACAATGATTAAAATCGTATATGGACCAAAAGGCTTTGGTAAAACCAAAATTATGATTGACGAAGTTAACAAAGCAAGTAGCGAAGCAAGAGGCAACGTTGTATTCATCAGTGATAAGCGCTTTAATACTGTTAATATAAACTTTAACGTTAGATGTTGTTGTACTGAAGATTACGCTATCGACAATGCTCAAGCATTCAAGGGCTTTATCAATGGTTTACTCGCAGGTAATAGTGATATTGAATACGTATTTATCGACGGTTTAAAAAGAATTATTGGCGACAATTTAAGGGGTGGTAAACTTCTTTTCAAGGCTATTAAGCAACTTAAAAAAGATTATCCTAATCTTAAATTTATAATCTCGGTTAGCGCTGAAAAAGAGGCTCTTCCTTCTTATATCGCTAAATACGTTGACTAATATGGGAAGATTTAAGTTATTTAAAGAAAATCTTGAAATCGGTGGGTATAAATTACCTACCGATTTTGTATGTATTAACGACGAGTTATTAAACGAAGTTAGCAGTTTGGATTTTTTTAGCGCGTATAAATTAATTTACGAGCATTTATCGGGTGAAAGTATGCCAGAAAACGCCCTTAATGGCTTAACTGAAACTGAAATTCCGCTTTCGCTTATTACCTTTGACGAGAACCTTTCGGCAGTCGAAACTTTTGACGGTAAAACCGCTGATTATACCGATTATTTAGTTAATCAAAACGACTTGTTTTCAAGGATTTGTTCACTTATTACTGTGTATGTGTTAACCTACGTTGGTATGGTGGATAGCGAACTTATTTCAATGGGCGATAGTATAAATTTTGCTTGTCCTTCGTTTGATTTTGCTATTCCGCTTTCACTTTATATTGCTAAAAAATGCGGATTTAAAATCAACAAGATTTTAGTTGGTACGACTTCGCATTTCGACGGGATTTTAAAAGATTTTTATATATCAAACGTAGCGCCAAACGATGAAGACGACGGCGTGTCTATCTTCTTTGAAGATACCGATTATTTATTCGACCCAATTTCCGTGCGTGGACTTATAGCGGAAGACGATTATTACGAAGATTATGAAGACGGTATAGTCACCGTTATTTTATCCTTAATTTCCCCTTATAAATTCGCAAGGCGTTTATTTAAGGCGTTAACGGGGAAAAACGAAATAAGCGTAGAAAAAGCAATTAACGGTGTCTACAACGAAACGGCTATTGAAATTCCAAACGGATTATTAAACGGTAAAATTCAACCGTTTTTTAAAGAAGTTAATGAAAAGACTGATATTGAACTTTTCAACTTGATAAAAACGCTTAATAAAGTTTGATTTTTTATTAAGTGTATGGTATACTTTAAGCAAATAAATTTATAGGCAAGAATTATTATGGAAGAAAAAAAGAATCTATTTAGCGCCGTACAGCCAAGCGGTGTACCAACTATTGGCAATTACGTAGGCGCAATTAAAAATTTCGTTGATATGCAAGACGAGTATAATTGCATCTATTCGATTGCCGACTTGCATACTTTAACGGTAAAACAAGAACCTGCAAAATTAAGAAAAGCCACGCTTGAACTCTTGGCTTTATATATCGCTTGCGGTGTAGACCCTGAAAAATGTATTTTATTTATTCAATCGCACGTTCCAGCGCACGCTGAACTTACGTGGATACTTAATACTATGACTTATCCGGGCGAACTTAATAGAATGACGCAATTTAAGGATAAATCTCGTTCACACGCAGATAATATAAACGTGGGGCTTATGGATTATCCCGTTTTAATGGCGTCGGATATATTACTATATAATACCGCAGTAGTTCCCGTTGGTGCAGACCAAAAACAACATATAGAATTAACGCGTGACTTGGCTATTAGGTTTAATAATAGATATAGTGATACTTTTGTTGTTCCTGAACCGTTTATTCCAAAACAAGGCGCAAAAGTTATGTCGCTTGCCGACCCAACTAAAAAAATGAGTAAAAGCGACGCTAACTTAAATGCTTTTATCTCTATGTACGATAGTAGCGACGTAATTATTTCAAAATTCAAAAAAGCAGTAACTGATAGCGATAATAAAATAGTATTTGACCCAGAAAATAAGGGTGGTATTAGCAACCTTTTAACGATTTATTCGGTATTTACGGGTATGAGTATTGACGAGGCTTGCAAATTGTTTGACGGTAAAGGTTACGGTGAGTTTAAAGTTAAGGTAGGTGAGGCTGTTGCCGATGGTATTAAGCCTATTACTGAAAAACGCGAGCAACTTATTAAAGATAAAGCGTACCTTGACTCGATTATTATTAAAGGTGCAGAAAGCGCAAGTAGAATTGCCGAACGCACTTTAAGAAAAGTTTATAGGAAAGTTGGTTTATATAGACCTGAAAAATAAAAATGTTTGGATATTTAATGCCTGATAAACCGTATCTTTATATGAAAGATGATACGTTATATAAAGCGCTATATTGTGGCGTGTGCAAAAGTATGGGTAAGATATGCGGTCAACGCGCAAGGTTTACCTTAACTTACGATATTGCTTTTTTATCTGCAATAGCGCATAATATTACGGGAAAAGATATAAAGGTAACAAAAAGTAGTTGTATAGCGCATCCTATCAAGCGTAAACCTATTGCTAATCGCGATGAAATTAGCGATATGCTTGGCGCTGTTAACGTAATACTTGCTTACTATAAATTAAAAGACGATATCCTTGATGAAAATAGGGGCGGTTTTAAAAGTTTAGTATTTAAAAAGGGTTACAAGAAGGCAAAAAAATTATATCCTAATATTGATAAAATCGTTAAAACAAGTTATTCTAGTTTAGTTAAATTAGAAAAAGAGAATAGCGATTCAATAGATATAGTTAGTGATTGTTTTGCTGTTATGCTTAAAGAAATTTCAAAAGAAGTTTTTAAAGATAAAGCAACTGAAAATACCGACTCACTTATGTATGCGGTTGGTAAGTGGATATATCTTATCGACGCTTTAGACGATTACGATAAAGACGTAAAAAAGGGTAATTATAATGTATTTAAAAACTATTATAATGCTAAAGATTTTAGTGAGTTAATCGCTAAATATGAAAATGAAATAATTTTCATATTTTCAGGTATATTCGCACAAATTGCGGAAAATTTCAATTTGATTAAATCGTATTTTAACAACGATTTAACGTCGAATATTTTATTTAGGGGTATTCCTAAAAAAACACAAAATATTTTAAATAAAGGAAAAGATGATAATGGACAAAAAACTTTATGACGTTTTAGGTGTTTCGCAAGACGCTAGTTTAGAAGAAATCAAATCGGCTTACGAAACTTTAAAAAACAAATATTTAGAAGAAAGATTTTTAGAAGGCGAACAAGGCAATATTGCCGCTAAAAAATTAACTGAAGTTGAAAACGCTTACCGTGAAATTTTATCTTATAAAGAACAAAACAGCGGTAGGGACGAAGGTAGTTTGTTTTTAGAAATCGAAAACCTTATAAAAAACGGGGATTTATATAACGCTCAAGCAAAACTTGACACTTTTGATGAAAGAAGTGCTGAATGGCATTACTATCAATCCGTTATATTCTTTAAGAAAAATTGGATAAACGAAAGTAAAAAACAACTTGAAATAGCAATTCAAAAAGACCCAACAAACGCAAAATATCCTAACGCGCTTAACAAGATTAATGAAAAAGTAAATCAAACGGTTAATCCTAACTGGAATAAATCAGGCAACGCGTATAACGGTTCTAATAATACTCAATCAACGCAATTTAATAGCGAAAACCCACAATTAGGCGGGGATAGTTGTTGTCAATGGTGTTGTGATATGTTTATTTGTAACGCTTTATTAAATTGCTGTTGCAGTTGTAGATAATGAAAGATTCTAAAGTAATAGCGTTATCGGGGCTTGCTAGCGCGTTTGCATTAATCTTTATAATAATAGGCGGTTATTTTCCAACTTTCGATATATCTTGCTTATTTATGGCAAGTTTAATGGTTATGATACCCCTTGCAAAAGATACGATTAAAGGCGCGATTTTGTGTTATATTTCCGTTTTTTTATTATCGTTTATATTTACTTTCGGTCATTTCGAAATATGTATAGCGTACGGCTTGTTTTTTGGGTTACATCCAATAGTAAACTACTTACAAGTTAAAAAAATAAAAAAAACTTGGCTTATCAGTATAATAAAAACGATATGGTTTTTGGTTATAGCGTTTTTAATGTTTTACATACTAAAAATGTTTATCGTTGAAAACGAGTTTATTAATAAATATCTACCATTAGTTATACTTATTGGTGGTAGCGTATTTTTCATTGTTTACGACTTTGTTATGTTAAGGTTTCAAAAAAATCTTAACGTAATTATCAAAAGATTAAAATTATAGGTGTGTTATGCGTAAAAACGACGAAATTATAGGTCTTGTAGAAGGTGTTGGCTCTAATTCCGAGGGCGTTATTAAAATAGATAATTTCGTTTGTTTCGTACCTTTTGCCTTAATGGGCGAAAAAGTGCGCTTTAAAGTTTTAAAAGTTAATAAAAATATAGTATATGGTAAATTATTAGAGGTCTTAACCCCATCTGACGTGAGGGTAAGACCTTTTTGCGCAGTTTATGGGAAATGTGGCGGTTGTCAACTTCAACACCTTAAATATCAAGAGCAATTAAAGGTTAAGTCTAAAACGGTAAAAGATTGTTTAAGAAAAATTACAGGTATTGACATTGAAGTTCCTACCGCAATTAAAAGCAATTTAGAGTATAATTACCGCAATAAATTGCAACTTCCTATAAGGAACACTAATAAAGGCAATCAAATAGGCTTTTTTATTAACAATTCGCATAATATAGTTGATATTGAAAATTGTCCTATACAAGAAGTTAAGGTTTCAAAAATAGTAAACGCTTTAAAATCTTTTATCGAAAAAACGGGCACGACTTGTTTTAACGAAAGCACGGGCGAAGGGGTGCTTCGCCATATCGTAACAAAAAGCGTAGGTAAGCGCTTAATGATTACGTTAGTTATTAATGCAAACGCTTTAGATAATTTAGATTTATTAATAGAGTTATTTAAAGTAGAATTTAGCGATTTTTCGCTATTTTTAAATATAAATAAGGTAAACGATAACGTTATTTTAGGGGATAAATATATCCACGTTTATGGCGACGAGTTTATCGAAGTTGAAGAATTTGGCGTAAAATATCCCGTATACCCACAAAGTTTTATGCAGGTGAATAACGCTGTTAAAACTAAACTGTATAACGACGTATTTAAAAGTCTTGAACTTGACGAAAATACTACCGTTATCGACGCGTACAGTGGCGCGGGCGTAATGACTGCTATGTTTGCAACCGTCTGCAAAAAAGCAATCGGTATAGAAATTATAAAAGAAGCGGTAGATTCGGCAAACGCTTTAGCAAAAAACAATAATTTATCGGATAAAATGTTTAATTACCAGGGGGATTGCGCTGATTTACTACCTGATATTATTGAAAACGAAAGAAAAATCGGAAGTGAAATCAAAGTGGTTTTAGACCCACCAAGAAAAGGCGTTGATTATAGCGTACTTGACGCAATTTTAAAGGCAAAACCTAACAAAATTGTTTACGTATCCTGTTCGCCACAGTCTCTAGGTAGAGATTTAGGTATACTTTTAAATACTTTGTGTTACGACGGTAAAGACCTTAAAAAGAACGAAAATCCAAACCCTATCTACAAAATCGAAAAAATCCAACCATACGATATGTTCCCACAAACAAAGCACGTCGAGACGGTGGTATGTTTAAGTCGGCAAATCAACGTGCATAATATGAAGCTATATTCATTTCCGTTTGAGATGATAAAGAGTGGTAATAAAACAATCGAACTGCGTTTGTATGATGAAAAGCGCCAGCTAGTAAAAGTGGGCGATAAGATTGTTTTTACAAATACTGCTACCGGTGAAACACTTAACAGAACCGTTGTGAAATTGCACCGCTTTGATAGTTTTGAAGAGTTATACAAATCATTACCGCTTCTAAAATGTGGATATACAACTGAAAACGTCGACAATGCAAAGTCATCGGATATGGAACAATATTATTCTGTTGAAGAGCAGAAAAAATACGGCGTTGTTGGCATTGAACTTTGCCGACCTAAAGAAATTACAGACGAAACGCTTGTTGTTTTAAATAAAATTTAAGGTGAAATTATGATAAACAAAACCTATTTATTTGATTTTGATGGGACGCTTGTTGACTCGATGCCAACGTTCACTGCGGTAATGCTCAAAATTTTAAACGAAAATAATATTAAATACGATGAAAATATCGTTAAAATTATTACTCCACTTGGGTATAAAGGCACTGCCGAGTATTTTGTTAAACTTGGTTTAAACGATACCGTTGATGGTTTAGTAACTAAAATGAAGGCTTACGCTCAAGTTGAATATGCAAACAATATTCCGCTTAAAAACGGCGTAAAAGAAACGCTAATCGCCCTTAAAGAAAAAGGTGAAAGTTTAAACGTTTTAACGGCAAGTCCGCACGAAGCGTTGGACTGCTGTTTAAAAAGGCTTGAAGTTTACGATTTATTTACCAACGTTTGGTCTTGTGATGATTTTAACACCACTAAAGCAAATCCTGAAATCTACGTTATGGCAGCAAAAAGGTTAGGACTTAAAGTAAGTGACGTGATTTTTGTTGATGATAACGTTAACGCCGTAAAAACAGCGATGCAAGCGGGTATGATTGGTTATGGTATTTATGACTATTCTTCAAAAGATTACGTAGAAGAGTTTAAACAAATTGCAGATAAATATTTGGATAATTTTAAGGGGGTATTATAATGGAATATTTAGTAGTTGTTGATATGGAAGGTGTTCACGGAATTAAAGGTGAAAGTTACAAAACAATAACTGATTCGTGTGATTTTACGCTTGGCGTAGAAAACGCCACAAAAGAAATAAACACAGTTATAAAAGCCCTTTTTGATAACGGCGCAACAAAAGTTGGCGTTTGGGATAACCACGGCGCGGGCAATAGCATTGATTTTTCTAAAGTAGATAGTCGCGCTATTAAAATGGACCACACTAAAGACGAGTTCCGTTACGATTTCACTAAAGAACACAACTTTAAACGAGTAATCTTTTTAGGTTATCACGCAATGGGTGGTGAAGTAAACGGCATATTATCTCATACCTATTCTTCAAAACTTCTTCAATATATCAAGTTCGAAAACGAATACGTTGGCGAGTTTACTTTAGATAGTTTTATATTAGAATACCTTGGTATTAAACCTATTTTTGCGGCTGCAGGCGATATTTGCCTTAAAGAAGTTAAGGGGTTATATCCCGAAATTGAAACTGTTACCACTAAAATAGAAAAAGGCAGGCACGATGCAGAATATATCGATAGCGAAACGGTTTTAAAAAATATCTATAACGGCGTATGCAATGCAGTTAAAAGGGAAGAACCAAAAGCAATAAAGGTGTTTCCTAAAGTTGCTAACGTAGAATTTCGCTATTTAAACGTTTGTAGGGCTGAAGAGCATTATAAAAACGGACCTTTAGGAATAGATTTTCCAAGAGAATACGGTGAAGATGCTTTCGTAATAAAATATAAAATTACAAAACCGCAACAAATAATGCAATTACTATAAGGAATTTATGAAAAATCAAAAATTATTTGAAAAAATTGATGAGTTAACCCCTAAATATTTACAATTCTGGGTTGATATTTGTAATATGG
>JAZURK010000030.1:0-3261 GCA_045606165.1 Christensenellaceae bacterium | reverse complement strand
GGTATTCGCAATTTCTTTCCCGAAAGGACTGAGCAAGAAGTTGAGTTAAGGGTTAAAGAAGCGATTGAACTCGTTGGGCTTGATTACGACAAGGTAAAAAACAAATCTCCGTTTGAACTTTCTGGCGGACAAAAAAGGCGCGTTGCAATTGCGGGCGTCTTAGTTACCGAACCTGAAGTTTTGGTTTTAGACGAACCCGTTGCAGGGCTTGACCCCGTTGGCAAGCGCAAACTTATGAATTTACTTCACTCAATCCACGGCGGAAAACTTAAAACTATCGTTATAGTTTCGCACGATATGGACGAAGTGGTTGAAAACTGTAATAGGGTTGCGGTATTTTCCAAAGGTCAACTTTTAAAAGTAGACACGCCTAAAAATATTTTCTCTAACGAAGAACTTTTACAAAACAGCGGTCTTGAACTTCCAATTACCGCTAAAATGCTTAAAAAGTTAAACGAAATTGGCGTGGATATAGATAGCGAACTTAAATTAAACGATTTTATAAACGCGGTAAAGGATAAATTTTTAAATTAATATGATGGGCGACGTTGCTTTCGGTCAGTATTATCCATCCAATTCATTTGTTCATAAAATGGATTCAAGGATAAAAATACTTATATTAATTGCATATATCGTACTTGTATTCCTAGTAAAAAACTTCTACGGATATCTTGCGTTATGCGGTTTTTTAATTATGGCAACGCTTGTCGCACGAGTGCCTATTTTCGCTATGTTAAAAAGCGTAAAAGCGGTACTGTTTATCATTTTGATTACCGTTATATTAAACGTGTTTTTCTATAAACCTGAAAACCCTACTTATTTATTTTGGATAATTTCTAAAGAGGCGTTGTTGTTTTCAGCGTTTATGGCGTTAAGGCTTATTACTTTAGTTCTTGGCAGTATGCTTTTAAACTTAACTACTACTCCCGTAGGTATTACCGACGGTATGGAAAGTTTATTAAAACCGTTATCGTATTTAAAAGTTCCCGTTAGGGAATTTGGCTTGGTAATGAGTATCGCGTTGAGTTTTATTCCTATTTTAATGGGCGAAGTAGAAAGAATTATGCTTGCGCAAAAGGCAAGGGGCGCTAACTTTGAAGAGGGAAATATCTTTAAAAGGGCAAAGGCGTTACTTCCCGTACTTGTACCACTTTTATTAAGTTCGTTTAGGCGCGCCGAAGAACTTGGCGACGCTATGGATAGTAGATGTTACCGTAGCCAAGGCAAGCATACTAAATATAAAAAATTAAAAACCACTTGGCGTGATTTAGTTGCTACGGTGTTTTTCGTGGGATTGTTCGTTTTAGTTATATTCTTAAACGGTTTAGGGGGATTTTTATGAGAATTCTTTTAACTATAAGTTACGACGGAACGGATTTTTCGGGTTATCAAGTACAACCTAATAAGCGCACGGTAGAAAAAGAACTTAACGACGCCATTTTCAAGATTACGGGCGAAAGGGTTAAGTCGGTTGCTAGCGGTAGAACGGATAGTGGAGTGCACGCGGTGGGACAAAAGGTGCATTTTGATACTAATGCTACTATTCCGCCTAAAAACTTTAAAAACGCGCTTAACACCGTGCTTTCAAGCGATATTAGGGTTGTTGATTCTAAAATGGTAAACGATGAGTTTAACGCAAGGTATTCCGCTAAAGAAAAGACTTACGTTTATTCACTTTATTACGGTGATGAAAACCCTTTAAAATCTCGATATAAAACCCACTTAAAGTTTGCGCCCGATATAGACAAAATGAAAGAGGCGTGCGCTGTTTTACAAGGCACGCACGATTTTAAGTGCTTTTTAGCAAGCGGAAGTTCGGTTAAAGATACCGTTAGAACGATTTATTCTATAAAAATCGTTAAAAGAGGTAAGGATATAGATATCAAAGTATCGGGCAACGGCTTTTTATACAATATGGTTAGAATTATCGTTGGCACGCTTTTAGGCGTAAGCGAAGGTAGGATTTCTCTTAACGATATAAAATTAGCGCTTGAAACGGGGGATAGAAAAAAGGTTGGTAAAACTATGCCACCGCAAGGATTGTGCTTATATTCGGTAAGTTATACAAATAAAGTGCAATAAAAATGAAAAAATACTGAAAAAACGCTTGACATAAATTGTCTTTTTTAATAAAATATACAATGCAGTATAAAGAATTGGAATTAACGGATTAGCCCCCCGAAATTCAAATTTTTTTGATAGATTTAATTTGAAAGGAGAAATATTGTGAAAACATACATGGCAAAAAACGGTGAAGTTGTTAGACAATGGTATATCGTTGACGCAACAGATATGCCTCTTGGTAGACTTGCTTCACAAGTAGCATCCGTTTTAAGAGGTAAAAATAAACCAACTTTTACGCCTAACGTTGATACAGGTGATCACGTTATAGTTATTAATACTGATAAAGTTGTTCTTACTGGTAAAAAACTCGATAAGAAATTCTATACTTATCACACTGGTTACATTGGTGGCCTTAAACAAATTCCATATAGCAAAATGATTGCTGAAAAATCAGACCTTGCTGTATACGAAGCAATTAAAGGCATGCTTCCAAAGAATAGTCTTGGAAGACAAATGATAACTAAATTAAGAGTTTACAAAGGTGACGAAAGCGCTAGACATATCGCTCAAAAACCTGTTGTACTTAAACTTGATAAGTAGGAGGTAGCATAGTAATGGCTAAAGTAGCAAGCAAAAAGAAACTCCAATTCTGGGGTACTGGTAGAAGAAAAAAAGCAATCGCTAGGGTAAGACTTATCCCAGGCGGCGCTGGTAATATCGTTATCAACAAACGTAGCATTGACGATTACTGTGATACTGAATTAGTTAAACTTATCATTAAACAACCACTTGTTTTAACTGATACTTTAACTAAATACGACGTTTTCGTTAACGTTGTAGGCGGTGGTTATACTGGTCAAGCAGGCGCAATCCGTCACGGTATTTCAAGAGCGTTAATTCTTGCTGAACCAGAACTTCGCGACACTCTTAAAAAAGCAGGTTTCTTAACAAGAGACCCAAGAATGAAGGAAAGAAAGAAATACGGTCTCAAAAAGGCTCGTCGCGCTCCTCAATTCTCAAAACGTTAATCAAAGCCTTATGGCGATTTTACAAAAATGCTTTGCACTTTGCAAAGCATTTTTTTTGTTTGGTATTTACAAATTTTATCGCGTGTGTTAAAATGGAAAAAAGGAAGGAAAATTATGTGTGATTTTTCTATTTTAAAAAGTAATTTAGAAAGCAAGGGTTACACCGTTT
>JAZURK010000029.1:0-2426 GCA_045606165.1 Christensenellaceae bacterium | reverse complement strand
CAAACGTACATTCTATAAAGTTCGTAAGCAAATAACGCAGCCTCTTCACCGCCCGCGCCCGCCCTAATTTCCACGATAACGTTTTTATCGTCGTTTTCATCTTTAGGGATAAGCATAGTTTTAAGTTCTAACGTAATTTCTTGGAGTTTGTCTTTTAAAGTTAAAACTTCTTCTTGTAAAAATTCTTTCATTTCCGAATCGGTTTCAACTAAAAGTGAGTCTTCAGCGTCCTTTTTTTCTTGCTCCACCTTTTTATATTCCTTGAACTTATCAACGATTTCTTCCATACCGGCAAGTTCTTTGGTATATCCACGCCATTCGTCGATATTTTTTATAACTTCGGGGTCAGCAACTAAAGTATTAAGTTTTTCGTATCTTATAAGGATATCTTCAAGTTTACTTGTCATTGTTTAACCGCCTTTAAAATTCTATCAATTCCGTTAACGTCCTTTATCACTTGAACGTTAGTAAATTTATTAGTTTCTTTAAAAATTTTAACGATATCTTCCGCTTGGTCGATACCAAACTCGGCAATAATCATACCACCGTCGTTTAAGAAGTTGCACGCGTTTTCCGCTATAATTCTATAAAACTTCAATCCGTCTACGCCACCGTCCAAAGCGAGTTTCGGCTCGAATTGAACTTCGCTTTGTAAATCTTTTAAATCCGCAGTTTTAATATATGGAGGATTGGTTAAGATAAAATCAAAAGTACCCGTAACGTTACTAAACATATCGGATTTAACGAATTCTATATCAGCATTATTGTTAATGGCGTTAGTTTTTGCTACTTGTAACGCCTCGCTTGAAACGTCAACCGCGGTAACCGTTGCGTTAGTTTTAAGTTTAATCGCAATAGCAATAGCACCGCTACCCGTACATAAATCTAACACCTTTGAATTACTATTTATATGGTTAATAGCGTATGCGCAAAGTTCTTCGGTTTCAGGGCGAGGAATTAAAACGTTTTCATCAACGGATAATTTATAACCGTAAAAATCAGTATCACCAACCACGTACCAAAGCGGGATACCCTCACCGCGTTTTATTGATAACTCAAACGCTTTTTCGGTCATTTGCCTATCAACTGCAGGATTTAAAGGAATTTCACTGCGTTTATAGCCCGTTGCGGTAGCAACAATCCACTCCGCATCGCTTTCGTCGGTAATACCTTTAGCGTTTAATAACTTTTTAACTTTTTCAAGCAAAAGTTTAGTTCCGCCAAACACGTTAAATTCTACTTCTTTAATAGTTTCGTCAGCATCCATTTCAAGAACGGTTTTAAACGCCGTGATAGACACTTCCATCATATCGTCGGTAGGTTCTTTAGTGGTTATGCGTTGTAGTAAAAGCCCCGGTAATTTAAACACTATTACCCATTTAGACGTGGTTTTTGATAAGAGTTTTAAAATCTCATAAGAAAGACCAGCAACGAAAGGCAAAAATGCAAGTTTAAGCAAAAACCTATAAAGTTTACCAAGTTTACCGCTTAATTCTACGCCGAAACCACCTAAAATACCGTTAATACCAGCAAAAACCAAAATACTTATAAACATTACTATAAACATAAAGGTTGTACCGCATCTATCGTGAACGCGAGTACAAGTTCTAACGTTTTCGACCGTTAAATCCAAGCCTTTTTCATAGCAAGAAATGGTTTTGTGTTCCGCGCCGTGATACATATAGGTACGCCTAACGTCCTTAAGCAATGAAGTTAGTAAAATATAGCAAATGAAAATGGTTATTCTTATTAAGCCTTCTAAAAGATAGTACCATACGGAACTATGATTTACAAAAGTGAATAAATCGGTAATGGTTTGCGGTAAAAAGAAGAAAAGAAAAAGCGAAAGCATAAGCCCTAAAAATACGCCTAGATAAATAGCGATATCAATAGCGTTTATACCAGTTTTTTTAGAAAGCCATTTATCAAAAGAAGTAGACTCTTCTTCGCCGTACACGGTAGCAGAACGCATTAATACTTTAGTTCCGCCGACAAGCGAGTCGATAAACGCAACGACACCCCTAACGATAGGCAACTTTAAAAAACCGCACTTTTTAGACGCGGGAGTTAACCTTTTAGTTTCCACTAAAATATTCCCCCTTTCGTCACGTACGGCTGTAGCCATCGAAGATTTACCGCGCATCATAACGCCTTCGATAACCGCTTGACCACCTATTGAAGTTTTGGTTTGTTTTTCTTTCTTTTTCATATAATTATAGTAGGATTTATAAATTAATAATTAAAATCGATAAAAAACCGTAGCATTACTAATAAAAAGCGCCAAGAGGTAATCTTGACGCCATTTCCATACCAAAAGGTATACTTTATACGATAAATTAAATACCGTATCTCTTTTTAAATTTATCAACACGTCCGCCAGCGTCAACAAGTTTTTGTTTACCAGTAAAGAACGGATGGCACTTTGA
>JAZURK010000028.1:0-11657 GCA_045606165.1 Christensenellaceae bacterium | reverse complement strand
TATATATAATAACATAAATTTAAAAATATATCAATAGTTTTTGCAATGTTTTACTTTTTTATTATTTTTAATAACTTTTACCTATTTAATTCGGCTATAGCACGGTTTTCGTGGTTTTTTTAAAAGAATTTTACACAAGTTGTTCTTAAAATAGTTAGGCTATAGCCAATTTTTTAAAGGTTTCGCCTTAAAAACACAAAAACCGCATTTCGCCGTTTTGCGAAATGCGGTAAAGTTTAATTATTCAGTTCTTAAAGCGATAACAGGGTCTTTTTTAGCAGCCATTCTTGATGGAATAATGCCCGCAATCAAAGTAAGTAAAGTACTTATCACTACAAGTATTACACCGCCAAAGAACGGTAAAGATGCAACCGCAGTGATTTCAGCAAGGCTTTGAACTATTAAAGTTATAGGGATATTTAAAAGCACGGTAATTAAAATACCAAGCATACCCGCAACAAAACCAACTATTAACGTTTCGGCGTTAAACACCCTTGAAATATCCTTTTTAGACGCGCCAAGACTTCGAAGTACACCAATTTCTTTAGTTCTTTCAAGTACCGAAATATAAGTTATAATACCTATCATTATCGAACTTACTACAAGCGAGATTGATACGAAAGCAATTAACACGTAAGAAATCGCATTGATTATTATTGTTATTGACGACATCATTATACCTAAATAATCGGTATATTTAATTTCTTGACCTTTAGGTTTACCTTCGTTATACTTATCAATTAAACTAACAACGTAATCTTTATTTTCAAAAGTAGTAGGATAGATAGAAATTTTAACTGGTTTTTCTTTATTTACAACGCCGATTGATTCAAGGAAAAGATTTTTAGCATCATCGCTAACAAACTTTTCACCAGTTACAACGTTATCAGCACTTTCAACTTGCGCTTTATAAACGGTAGATTGTTTAGTTTTTTCAATTAAAAGATTAGTGAGTTCTTTAGTGTAGCAAACCGTGCCTTTTAACGCGCCGGACGCTACCCCTTCTTTCTTTCTAACGATACCTACGATTTTAACTTCCGTTGCCGTTTCAAGTTTTTCTTTTTCTAACGCGGACAACATAAAATCTTTAAGCATAGTATCGTCTATCGTATTACCCGTACTATGCTTTGTTACCATTTGAATAACCTTACGGGCAAATCTATCTTTACCTTTTTTTCGAAGCGCTAAATCTTCGTAAAGACCTGTTAAACCTTTATTATAATAATCGGCTTGAGTTAAAACTTTGAAAGTTAAATCTTTAAAATCTTCAAAGGTGTATGTTGGGTTTACGCTATCTTTTGTTAAACCTTCAGCGCTTAACATTTCTTCAATTTGTTCGGCATTTAAGCCAGTTTGGATTGAAGATTGAAGTAAAGAAGTTTTTAAAACGTTATATTCAAGTTTATCCGTTTTAAAGCCCATATTGTATAAGTTAAGGTCGTTAATGCCGTTGTAGTTATCAAGAACCAAGATTGCTTCGTTGGCTTTTAATTCGCCACCAGGAAGTCTACCGTATAAAACGTCGTATTGGCTTTTAATGAGCTCTTCGTTGTCTATCATTTCTTGGAAAACGCCACCGATAAAATCTTCAGCCATATTGCTACCAGACATATTGTTGCCAGAAATTAAACTGCCCATACTGAAGTCGTTAACTTCAAGACCATCCCTATACCAACTAACGTTCAGGTCGTAAATGTATTTAATAGCCGAAATCTTGTCTTTATTATCTTCTTTTTGAAGTTCGGAGTCTAAATAATCTTTTAAGCCTTTAAGGTCGTTTTCGTACGCGCTAGAGAATATTACCGAGAACATTTCAGAAAGCGCGTCGTTACTGTTAATCTTGTTTCCGTCGGGGAAGGCCTCGCCTAAACCTTTACCGCCCGCAAACGATTCAAGCATAGTTGTCATATCAAGTTCAGTCTGCTCAATAGAGATAGGATAATTTGATAAAGTATCCATTTGAACCTTGTCGATATACGCGGTAAAACCACTTGAAAGTGATAATATAAGCGCGATACCAACGATACCTATACTACCAGCAAACGATGTTAAAATAGTTCTTGCTTTTTTAGTGAAAAGGTTTTTCAAACTCAACTTAAGCGCTGTGAAGAAACCCATTGAGTGTTTTGTTTTTACCCTTTTACGCTTTATCTTTGCAGTTCTTGCGTTAGACTTAAGTTCTTCTAAAGTTTTATCACACTCTTCCCCTTCATACGGATTAGTATCACCTATAACTAAACCGTCTTTAAGGTTGATAATTCTATTTGAATACTCTTCGGCAAGTTCTGGGTTATGCGTAACCATAATAACGAGTTTTTCTTTGGCTATTTCTTTTAAAATATCCATAATTTGAATACTCGTATCACTGTCAAGCGCGCCCGTTGGCTCGTCGGCTAAAATAATGTCGGGATTGTTTACGATTGCCCTTGCAATAGCAACCCTTTGCATTTGACCTCCCGAAAGTTGATTAGGGCGTTTTTTAATTTGGTCGCCAAGACCTACTTTATTAAGGGCGTCAACTACCCTGCGCTTTCTTTCTTCTTGCGAAACACCTGATAAAGTTAAAGCAAGTTCTACGTTTTCAAAAACCGTTTGATGCGGAATTAAGTTATAACTTTGGAATACGAAACCGATTGAGTTATTGCGGTACGCGTCCCAATCCCTATCCGTATAAGTTTTTGTTGAAACGCCGTTAATAATCAAATCGCCTTCGGTGTATTTATCTAAACCACCTACGATATTAAGTAAAGTAGTTTTACCACAGCCCGATTGACCAAGCACCGCAACGAATTCACTTTCCCTAAAGTTGAGTGAAACACCGCGAAGCGCCCTTACAACGTCGCCACCAACGTAATAATTTTTTACTATATTTTTCAAACAAAGCATAATGTACCTCTTATTAACTATTCATAACATATGTATTTAAAAAAGTCAATTATATTTATTTAGTATATATAAACTCTCATAAAACCAACACAAAACTTTCTGATTTTTTGTGTTTTTTCGACTTTTTATCTAAAGATGAACGTTTTTACATATTTTTTAGCGAAATTTGCCTACTTTGTTTTTTATTAAGTAGTATAATAAATCGTATGGAAAAAGACCTTTATAAATCAAGTAGAATTTTATATATCATAGAGGCGATGCTTGAATACTTTATATCGCTAATTGTTGCGGGCGCGTACCTAGCAAAACTTACCTCTAGCATAGGATTGCCCGACAGTTTAACAGCGATACTTTCATCATTCGTTTCGCTTGGTTGCGGTTTTCAGTTAGTTTCAATTTTTATTTCTAAAACGAAATCGGTAAAAAGATACGTAACGATTTTACATACTATAAATCAATTATTTTTTGCACTTATTTATTTCGTTCCGTTTATAAAAATTCCTAAAACGGCAAAGTTCGTAATTTTTGCTCTTCTTTTGTTGTCGGGGCACGCTATCAATCAAATAGTTAACTCGCCAAAAATAAATTGGTATATGTCGCTTGTAGACGATAATAAACGCGGTAGTTTTACTGCTAATAAAGAAATTATTTCTCTTATAAGTGGCGTAATATTTACAACTTTAATGAGTTCTATTATCGACCACTTTGAGGCAATAGGCAATTTAAACGGAGCATTTATCTTTTGCGGAATAGGTGTGTTTGGGCTTGCGGTATTACACTCGTTAACGTTAATTTTTTCTAAAGAAAAACCGATAGAAGTAGCGCCCAAAACAAATTATTTTCAGTCTATAAAAGAACTTTTAAAAGACACCACTCTATTTAAAGTAATTTTAGTTTCAATATTATGGAATATAGCAAACTATTCGGCAACGCCGTTTTACGGCACGTATTTGGTAAAAGAACTTGGATTTACTATGCTACTAGTTTCTATACTATCAGCGATAGGCGCGTTTAGTAGAGCATTGTTTTCTCGCCCGTTTGGCAAGTTCGCTGATAAGCACTCGTTTACTAACCTTATAAGCGTTTGCTTTATTATAGAATTTTTTGCATTTACTATTAACGTATTCACCGTACCTAGCAACGGCAAAGTATTTTACGCTATATATTTAATTCTTCACTCTATTGGTATGGCGGGTATAAATAGTAGCGCAATTAATCTTATTTTCGACTACGTAGATAAATCTAAACGCACTAGCGCGTTAGCGTTAAAGAGCGCTATGGCAGGCTTTGCAGGATTTTTTACAACTTTATTAGTTAGTTCGTTAGTTGATAAAATCCAAGCAAACGGCAACGTATTTTTAGGATTTAGCGTATACGCGCAACAAATAGTGTCGGCTATTGCTAGCATAATAACACTAATTGCTATTATTTACGTAAATACGGTAATTAAAAAAATCAAAAGCAAGGCTTAAGCCTTGCTTTTTTAACTATCTTTATATTGTTTTGGAGTAATGCCAAACCTATTTTTAAATAGGCGAATATAATTAGAATAATCCGTAAATCCCGATTCCATACAAGCAAACAGCACACTTTCGCCACGTTTTAAAAGTCTACGAGAATTGGCTAAACGCTTGGTTTCTATATAGTATTTAGGCGAAGTATGTAAATAAGTTTTAAAAAGCCTATTTAAAGTACTTTGGCTTATAAAATACTTATCAGTAAAATAAGATAGCGAATTTATGCTTTTAAAATTAGCGTCGATATCGTATAAAATTTCTTTTAACTGTTTAGGTATGGTTTTATTACCAGCATCAGTAACGGTAAACTTTCTAAAAATATCTAAAAGTTCAAGCGACAAATAAAATATCTTGTGCTTATCTTGATTATCAGTTGCCGTTTTTAAAAGTGAATACAACTCAAACACCCGTTTTTTAGTTTCTTCAGGCGGAGAAACAAGGTTGTTTTTACCAAATTCTTGCTTTAAAAAATCCCCGAATAAAAACTCGTTCGACGCATCGAACCACATACACATATGTTTATGTACGCTAACGCTTTCTAAAATACAGTTGTGCATTTCGTTAGGTTTTATAATTACCGCATCGCCAGCCGTCATTTTATATACCGACGACTCAATGGCAAAAGAAACGTCACCCTCTAAAAGAAGGTAAATTTCTAACCTATCGTGGATATGGTGCGGAAAAATCTTTTTAGGGTAAACTTCTCCCCTATCGTTAAAATAATAGTCAATTTCATAATTATTAATCCCCGAAACGTTAAGGGAATACTTTGCCGATTTCATAAATCTATTATATCATACTTTAAAAAGATTTACATATTTTTGAGTTAAATTTTTTAAAAAATTGTAAAAAGGCTTGGAAATCCAAGCCTTTTTGATTACATTAATAAAGTGCCTTCAGTAGTTTTTACCACTTTAAAGATATCAACTTCCCTACCCGTTACGGCGTCGATATAAACGTAATAGGTGTCTCCGTTTCTTTCGCCCATAAACTCGTAGGTTAAAATTTCTTTCGACTCCCCTTTAGGAATAATCGCTAGTCTTGAAGTTTGAATTTCTATTTCGGTAGAAACTTTATTTCTTGCCTCGCTTAAACTTACGTTAACGGTTGGTATATCCCTTTTAACGTGATTGTAATAGTACGACGACGCTTCAATTCCCGAAACAACGCCCCTTTCTTTACAAACGTTAATTTTGATTAAATCAGGATAGCAAATTACCCCTTCGTAAACGGACGCATAGTTAAACGTTACCACGCTATTACCTTCAGTCATCCACACCGCTTTCATTTCGGTAAAGCCTAAATCCTTTAAGAATTTATCGGCAATTTCTTCACACGCTACCGCGTTATAATTATCGCCCGAACACTCTTTATAAAAGTTAAACTGTAATACTTTACCGCCTTTTTTAGTAATTTGCGCGTCTAGTACGCTACCATCTTGACTAACGCCCGTAATATCGTAACACTCAACGCCCTTGCCTTTGGTTTCGCCGTTTAAGGTTACGTCTTTAAGATTATAGTCTTTAAAATACTTTTTAAATTCTTCAGTCGACTGTGTTTTAGAAATCTCTTTTTCGCCATCTAGCGCTTTTAAGGTTTTGCCCTTAACACCGTCTGAAAACGCACCGTCGTAAATCATATGCGGATAGTCGGTAGCGTTAGACTCAAGTTCAATAAACTTTGATATAACTAGGTTATCGTCCTTACCTTCAAAAATTGAACGGAAATCAAAGTTTTCATCTATTTCGCCAGACAATTCTAATAAGTTGTTTTTAAGTTCCAAGTTGATTTGGTGCATATTCCTTAAAGTTTCTTTATCTTTATCGGTAATTTCTTCACCCTCGATAAGTTTATCGTTTAAATACTTACTAAAATCGCCAACTTGGTTTACGAATTTAGTAGTGTTGTATTTATTTTCGTCTTGTAGCGACATCTCCGCTAAAGAGTTAGTAGCCAAACTGCTTTGAACTCTAACTTCCGAAAGGAGTTTTTGTTGCTCGCTTTCATCGTTAGATACGACTAGTTTACTTAAGTTTACGTCAAGATTATCAACGTAGGAAACTAAATCGTAAAAGTTTTTTTGCTCTTTTACGCTAAAGCCCATTTGAGAGTCAAGAGGTGTAAAATAATTAAAAGTTAATAACCCTCCTAAAATTAAAACGGTACAACCAAGCGTAACAACCGCAGCAATCAAGCGATTTCTAACCTTATCTTCTCCGTTCCGCCTTGAACCACTGTTAGCACGGCGTTCTTCGGCTTGTTCTTCACGCCTTTTAGCGTTTTCAGTTATACTTTCAGTTTTTTCTATAGCATTATTTTTATTTTCTTCCATAACTCCCCCTTATACTGCAAAGACGTGCCTACCTATAGTTACAACCGTAGGGCGTGAGAAAATCCAACTGCTAGTTGCTATTTTAGGATTGTAATAATAAATGCAACCATAGGTTGGATCCCAACCGTTCATAGCGTCTTTGGCAGCGTTAACCGCTGTACTGTTAGGCGATAAGTTAATTTGCCCGTCGTTTACGCAAGTAAAAGCGTAAGGCTGGTAAATCACCGCCGATATAGTGTTAGGAAAAGACGAACTTTTAACTCTATTTAATACTACCGCGCCAACGGCAACTTGTCCTTTATACGGCTCTCCGCGAGCCTCGGCGTAAATTAGCCGTGCTAGAAGTTGCACGTCGGAATTAGAATACTTGCCCGCACCCGACGAACTACTAGACCCGCCTGATAACATACTGTTTGATATACCCATTGCTTTAAGGGTTTTATTGCCGATAATACCGTCGGCAACAAGCCCGTTTCTTTTTTGAAATTTAACGACTGCGGCTTTAGTTTTCGAACCGTAAATACCGTCCACAGAACCCGTGTAATAACCCCAATTTTTAAGTTTCTTTTGAACGAGTTTAATGTCTTGAGAACTACTTTTGGCGTTAATAATAGCGGTTGGCTCTACTAAACTAGTGTTTGCTTCCCCCATTAAAAAAGTTGTTGCACCACCAATAGTCAATGCCATTAGCAGTAATAACGCAACGAATTTTAATGATTTTTTCATAAATCCTCCTTTAAAATTTAAGCGGACTTCTCTTTAAAATCTCTTATGATTTCTAAAATCTTTGATTTATAAACTATTCCGCTTTCACTACCCGTAAAACATAAAGGTGGATAAACAACGCACCACCAATTATCACCCTTTGCTTTTCCGAGTTCGACAATAACAGCATCGTAAAACCCTTCTTCAAGCGTAAAGTCTTCGTAAACCCTTGTTGGAAACTTCTCGTTTCTAACTACAATATTCGATTTATAAGTAAAACCTTTATTTTCAAGTAAGGCGTCAAGTTTGTTTTCTAAAAATTCCTTTTTAGAGTTTAAAAGATTTTCCGCCTGACTTTTGGTTTTACATTCCGCAATATACGGCGTTAAATACTTAATTAAACAATCCTTAACTTCTAACTTTACGTTTTGGTCTATACTTTCGTTAGAATTTGCACGGATATGGATGCGAAGATACTCGCTTTTTGAGTTTTGGCTAGAAAAACTTGCCGTAGCCGTCAAAGTTATTATGGATATTAAAATTAAAGTTATGCAAAAATTTTTCATAAAAAAATCCCCTGATAGTTTTTAGAATAATTATTTCCACTATCAAGGGGTTTCAAACTATATTAAATTGTTGATTTTGTAATTATTTAGTTTTTATTGTCGCCAAAGAAAAGTTTTTAAGGCTATGTAACAAAAAACAACAAATTAGCAGTAAATGCGATTTGGGTAGAAAAACACAAAAAAGACAAGCGTTTTACGAAGGCGCATACCCGTGCGGTCTGTAACTGAGTAAAAGGCACAGTATTTTGAAGTGTTTTTCAGCCAAAAATTGGTTAGGTTTTGTGGAATAGACTTTCCAAAAAAGAGCGCTCGTTTGGGTCGAAACTCTTTAAAAGTTCTACTCTATCCCCAAACTCTTTTTTCAGTTTAGATACCGCCCACAAAGCAAGTTCTACCGTTTCGTAAACGGAAAACACCGTAGAACCGCTACCCGTCATCGATGAAAAAATAGGCGAAAGGGAGTTGAGAGCATTTAAGTTATATTCAATTTCTTCGTTTAACAGTTTGCTTGACTCGGTTAACGCGTTAAGCGTTTGACCCTTTAACGAAGTAACGTCACCATTAGAAACAGCATTTATAACCTGGTTTATATCGCAAACAACACCGTCAAAACCCTTTTCATCAAAAGTTTTAAAGCACTCGCCCGTGTTTACGCCGTTTTTGGCGTGAAGAACAACGAAATAAAGTTCCGCACTTATATCTAATTTTTCAACCACTTCCCCACGAGAAGTAAGCCTTGCAAATCCGCCGTCTAATAAATATCCCGAATCGCTACCTAAAGCGTCGGCTATATCTTTAACGTCGCCGTCTATTTTGTAAAGTTTTTTAAGCCCGTTTAACACGCCCGAAATATTGGTAGACGAACCACCCATACCACCGCCGTCGGGAATATTTTTTACAATTTCAATATTCACGCCGTTAGTATTAAACTTTTCTATAAACTTTTGCGCGGACTTGTACGCGTTTAAAGTAGATTGGTCTTTAGGTGTAAAAGCGTATTTACCGCTAAACGAAACGAGTATTTTTTTATCCTTTCGTTTAGATAAAATAATCTTATCGTATTTATCAACCGTGCAAACGAAAGTATCAAGCATATGATAACCGTCTTTTTGTCCCACGATATTTAACGCGATATTAAATTTTCCATACGCTTTTACGCTTACCATAAATTAATTAATCCTTCGTTTCGATTTCTCTATAAATAACTATTCTTTCTTCGCCGCTTAACGGAAAAGTTAAGTCCCCGTTGATTTTTAAAATTTCATCTTCCGAAACGCCTAGTTCTTTAGAAATTTCCCAAAGACTATCGTTTGGTTTAGGAATATATACGCTAATAGCGGAATCGTTAATAGTTTTAACTTCGCCCTCGCTAACTTTTTTAATAACGTCAAAATCAAACTCCGTAAAATCAAGATAGCATACGCTTACTTTAAACGAAATAATAGGTTTTATGTCCTTATTTTTTATTTCAACTTCAGTTACAGCGCCTTTTAATCCGTTACAAACGTTACCGACAAGCGGAAGAGTAAAACTGATAGGCAAAGTAACGCTTTCTACGAAATACCCATCGTTTTCCAAAAGCAAATTAAAAGTAACCGCGCCCGTTAAATCTAAACCGTTTACGCTTATTTCTTCTATTTTATCACTTAAAAGGCAAATAAGTCTACTATTTTTATCGTCGTTTAATGATATTTCGTTTTCCACTTTAAAATCAATGCGTTTAAACCCGTTTATTCTATTAAGTTTGAGTCTTTCTTTTTCTATATATATTTCGTTAGTTTTAGAATAAGCGTCTAAACAAGGCTCGAAATTAACGTTTTCGTAAACGCTACCGCAAACTAAAAGGTTGACTTCTATAGAGATAGAACTTTTATTTTTACTTTCATCAACGTAAACTTTGATGGACGCGCCTTTAACTAGCGCGTTTACGCACGCGTAATTATCAACGGAAACACCGTCCACCTCAACTTCCACCCTAAAAGGAATTTGCTTAACGATTTTGGTTGGAACACTTTTATTCATTTGTTCGATAAGCATATTAACTTCAACTTCGCCGTCAACAATAACGGAATTAATCCCGCATTGACAGTCGATTACGCTAACCTTTTCACTATGAAGTAATACGTTAGAGATTAAATCGTCAGTTTCAAATTCTTCTTCAATTTTGTTTTCTTTAGAAAAATTTAAAATTTCTTTTACCGCGGTTAATTCGCCTTTTTTTATGTGTAAATTTTTATCTTTTTCAAAGTATTCAACTTCTTTCTTACTAGAAAGTTGACCTTTAAAAACAACGATACCGCTTGCCGTAACAATACCGTTTAATTGGGTTATAGAAGGATTTTCTATTACAACCTCGCCCAAAATAGCCGAGCTTTCTTTAGCGTCTTCACAAGCAAATCTAAAACTATATTCAACGCCCGCCTCGTATTTTTTAATACCGCCGTCAACTTTATATAAAACGGTAAACACCGCCTTACCGCTATAGCGAATTTCCCCTTTTAAAACCTCCGCGTTACCAAGATAAGTTACCGCGTCGATTTTTATTACGCTTGCCGATTCTTCTTCGGTTAAAGGAATTCTGCACTCTACTTTATTAGAAGCCCTAACCAAAACCGAACTAGATAATTCTAATCTGTTAAACTGTAAATCTAAACTCATACCATTTGCCTCCATAAGCATTTTCGGTATAATTTATGCAAGCGGTAACTTGTTTATTCTTAAACGTAAAAAAATATACGCCCAAAAGCAGTTTCGCTTTCGGGCGTATAAATCATTTTGCGTCGTTATCTAAAATATCTACTATCCCGCACATAAATTCCGAGTACGAAAAGGAAGTTTTGCCTTTATAATCGCTTTGCTCGGGACTAATGGTAAACAATGCGGGATAAACGTTTGTAATCTTTCCCATAAAATTAACAAACTTATTGCGTCCTAAATTCACTTTAAATTTAACGCTTTTATTGAAATATTTTAATACTTTATCTTTAGTTTGGGTAATACTTTTTGAATTTTTTATCATACCCTTATTTTATCCATAAAGTAATAAAATTATTCAATCAATATTAGTCGATATCGTCGTCTTCCTCTTCTTCGTCTTCTTCATCGTAGTCTTCAAAGTCGGAATCATCTACCGTAACGTAGTCGAAATCATCTTCAACCTTTTTAGATTTAGAAATTCTTTCGTTAGTGTATGGGTCGATATCTTCGTCTTCTTCCATTTCTTCTTCCTCTTCAATTTGAGAAAGTAATAATTCCTCTTCTTCGTCTTGACCAGATAAAACGTCCTTTTCATCATCGTCAAGAAATTGGCGCCACTCATCGTCCTTATCAATGTCTACGTCGTCTACTAAAGAATTATCGTACTTGCTTGCTTCACGACATCTATCGCACATTTCCTCATCTTCGTTAATGTATTTGTTTTTACATACAGGACAAAGTATTTGTTCGCGTGCTTCAAGGTCGGCAGAAAACATAAGTTGAGGGCCTATTTTGAGTTCGGCTTTACAAACGTCGCAATAAGTTTCCCCTTCTAAAATATAGTTAAGTTCGCACCTTGGACATAAAGTGTATTTTGGCATATTACAACTCCTTATCATAAGCAAATATAAATTTTAACCTATTGCCTACTTTTCGCGCTTTTATATATCGCTT
>JAZURK010000027.1:0-5343 GCA_045606165.1 Christensenellaceae bacterium | reverse complement strand
AGCAAGTGCGCCGTGTTGCCATAAGATAGGCGCAGGGTCGGATAACGTACCAGTTAATCTTTCGTGCCTACATTGTAACGCTCTATGGCAAAGTTCTAATCTTTCGTCAAAGAGTTTCCAGAAATCGTCTAACTTTCTGCCGGAAGACAACGCGATGTGAACAAGGTTAATCGTTACAACGCCTTGGTTAAATCTTCAGTAGTATTTAGGCTTACCGTTTTCGTCAACGTAAGGAGTTAAGAAGGAACGACAACCCATACAAGTATAGCATTGACCGTCACCGTTTTGGTCCTTTTTAAGTTGAAGCATAATCTTTTCAGAGATATAGTCAGGAACCATACGTTTAGCGGTACATTCAGCGGCAAGTTTAGTTAAATAGTAGTACTTACTATCTTCGTTGATATTTTGTTCTTCTAAAACGTAGATAAGTTTAGGGAACGCAGGAGTAATATAAACACCCCTTTCGTTTTTAACGCCTTTGATACGTTGTTTTAAGGTTTCTTCAATCATTATAGCAAGGTCGTTTTTAGTTTGTTCGTCCTTTGCTTCGCCAAGATACATAAATACCGTAATGAACGGCGCTTGACCGTTAGTAGTCATAAGCGTTACTACTTGGTATTGGATTGTTTGAATACCCCTAGAAATTTCATCACGCACGCGTTTTTCAACGATGTCTTTTAACGATTTTTCATCAATCTTCACGTTTGCCATTTCAAATTCTTGTAAAACTTCACGAGTGATTTTTTCCCTTGAAATTTGAACGAAAGGCGCTAAATGCGTAAGCGAAATACTTTGACCACCGTATTGCGAAGACGCTACTTGAGCAATAATTTGCGTTGCAATATTACAAGCGGTTGAAAAACTGTGTGGTTTTTCAATCATTGTGCCCGAAATAACCGTGCCGTTTTGTAACATATCTTCAAGGTTTACAAGGTCACAGTTATGCATATGTTGAGCGTAATAGTCGGCATCGTGGAAGTGGATTAAACCGTCTTCGTGCGCTTTAACGATATCTTCAGGAAGTAAAATACGCTTTGTTATATCTTTAGAAACTTCGCCCGCCATATAGTCACGTTGAACGCTATTAACAGTAGGGTTTTTGTTAGAATTTTCTTGTTTTACTTCTTCGTTATTGCACTCAATTAAAGTTAAGATACGGTCGTCTGTCGTATTGCTTTTTCTAACGAGTTCCCTTTTATAACGATAGGTAATATACGCCCTTGCAAGGTTAAAGGCGTTATAACGCATAATTTCGTTTTCTACAAGGTCTTGAATTTCTTCTACGTTAAGCGACCTTGTTCTTTTAGAACAAATATATTCAACCGAGTGCGCAAGTTGTTCAATTTGCTCGTCCGTAAGACGGTCGCTTTCAATAACGCCCTCGTTTGCTTTTTTTACAGCGTTGATGATTTTGTCTAAATTAAATTCGGCTTCTCGCCCGCTTCTTTTGATAATTTTCATAACAAATTTCCTATCTTTTTTTATTGGTGTAGATGTAGTATACCACACTTTATAGAAAATACTTGTTGCTTTTGCAACACTTTTTGATTTTTTTAATAAAAAAACACAATATATTGTGTGTTAAAAAAATAACAACCACAGTATAATGTATTTTAAAGCAAACTAAAAACCCCTATATTTAGGGGTTTTATCGAAGATTTTGAGTTTTTTTTAGCGGTTATTTTACTATAAACGGCTTAATTACTTTATAGATAGATTTTGCCATTTTGTAAAAGCCAAGGTCGTTAGGGTGCGTGCCGTCAACAAAACCGTCTTCAACCGCGTCGCCCATAATTTTTTTACCGCTTATATAGTAAACGTTAACGTCGCCTTCGGCTTTCGCTTTTTTATAAGTTTGTTCGATTACCTTGCGCCTTGCCGTACGGTTTTCTGGAAATTTAAAATAGTCCGGTGAAGAAATAAATACGATAGGCGTTTCGGGATGAGTTTCCCTAAAAGCTTTATAAAGTGGGTAGTGAGTTTTTTCTAAATATTCAGGCGTTCCCGCGTTGTGGTCGTAATCGCAAACGAAAACGCTACAATCAATGCTTGCTAAATACTTTACCATTTCAGGTTCGGCTTTACCGTTTCCGCTATAACCAAGGTTGATATAGTCGGTGTTAGACCATTTTGAAATAAAGCCTTGATACAAGTTATCCGCCCTATTAGCGCAACCGCCTTGGGTTATAGAACTGCCGTAATAAAGCACGGGCTTAACGTTTCTATAAGGCAAGCCTTTTTCTACCCTAGAACCCTTTTCCACGCCGATAAACACGTCTATGATATAATCGTTATAAAGCGGAAAATGAAGGGTAAAATTGCGCATACCGTACTTGCCCGTTCTTGGCGTACACTCGCTCTTTTCAAAGTCGATAGCGTCGGTATAGCCTTCTTCGTTGTCTTTAACGGGTGGCATAAAAGTTTTTACCCATACCGATTTACCGTTTTTATAATCTTCCATTAACGTAAATCCAGCAAAGCCGGAAGACGCCATATGCGGAACTTTAACTAAATACCTATATTTAACGGCTAATACTATTTTTTTAGAGTCGGTAGAAAACCTAACCCTACCGCCCGTAGTACAAGTGTTTAAAACTTCTAAAGGTTTAGATATACCTTTAACAAGGTCGTAAGGCGCTCTTACAAAGCATTGGTTTTCGATATCGTATTTAATGCCGTAAAGTTCAAACGGTTCGTTTAAAACGGAATAAACCTCCTTACCTTCTAGACTTTCGGTGCTTTTTAAAAAGTTAACGTCTAACTTTGATATATCCATATATAATATATACTCCTTTTGTTTGTTAAAAAAGACAACCGATAACCGATTGTCTTTTTTCGTTAAATTAGTGGTTGTGACCTGCGTGTGAGTCTTCAGTTTCTTCTTCAGTAATTAAATCAGCATAGCGGTCTTCGTAAAGTTTTACGCCTTTATCGCGGTTTTGAGTAATAAAGCTATCCGTAATACTGTTGATTTGAGTTGAAGAAATAAGGTTAAGTTTATATTCTTTAAACATATAAGCAAGCGTGCCTTCTTTTGCTAAATCGACTTTGAAACTTTCGCTTGAAACAGGTTCGTCACCCGATGGTAAAATTACGCTTGTGCAAAGTAAGATATGATAGCCGAATTCAGTAAGAACAACTTCGTAAGAACCAACGCCACCTTTGATAAGGTTTTTAGATGCCTCTGCATATTCTTGAACGTATTTACCGCTAAACGGACCAACTTTGCTTGAAGTGATTGGCGAATATACGTAACCGTAGTTTTCAGCAAGTGAACCAGGGTCGGTTGAGTAAGCGTAAATTAAATCTCTAAACGTTTTTAAAGTTTCGTCGTTAATTCTTTTTGAAATACTGTTAACGAGTTCAACGCCTTCAATTTTACCTTTCATTTGGATATTTTCAATACCCATTGCTTTTCCTACAACGTCAGTATAGAAAGTATCAAACGCCATAGCGCCCGCTTTAACTGATTTGTAAGTATATTTAGTAGCCTCTTCGCCGTTTTCATCTAAATAAGTGTAAGGTGTAGCGCCTAAAATAGTACCGTTAAATTTTCTTAAACTTTCAGTAGTAACGTAGTCGCTATCAAACGTAAACACACCGCCATCAAAAGTACCATGGTTAGAAAGTACCCAAGATTCGCGAAGGTCTTTAACCATAATTTCGTTTGCTAAAGCCTCTCTAAACTTCTTAACGTCTTCTGTTTTAACGTTAGATTCTGCCGTTTTATTTTCAAGCCTTGTAGATTGTTCTTCACTAAATCCGACTAAAAGGTTTGCAATGTAACCGTAACTGTCACCCTCAACGTATTTAGGGTTGTATACTACGAAAGTAGATTCGCCAGCGTTTTCAAGCGCTGTTTCGTATGCAGAATAGTTATTTTCGTAAAGGTCTTTTTGGCTATAGAATAAAGTTTTGTATTCTTCGTATAAAGTAGTGTTGTCGTTAACAAGTTTTTCTTGTTGATTTTCAAGCGCTAATTTATATTTAGAAACGATAACGCTTTCATAAAGTGATTTTAAAGTATCTTGGAAGTAAGTAAGTTCCAATAATTCTTTTACTTCAGTTGGAGTAGCCTTACTTGCCTCTTCACTTGAAATGAAACCATATTGTTGTAAGTTTTTGATAAGTTTTTTAACGGCGCGTTTGTTTTCTTTAGTAGAGATATCATAGTTTTCAATGTACTTTTTGTAAACAGCCATATCAAGGTCGTAAACGTTAGAGTACGCTATTTCGCCGTTTTCGCCGAAGATAGTAAGACCAAGGTCGTTATCTTTGTTAACCTTATTCATCGCTTTAGCATAAGATTTAGAAACTTCTTGAGTTCTTTTTTCTATTTCGTTTTTCTCTTCGTCAGCAGGAATAGTTAAAGTAGTACGGTCAGAAACTGAAACGTTTTCAAACTTATATTCTTTTTCTTCTTCGGCATCTTTGAAAGTATCAAGTAAAGAATCCAAAGTTAATAAAAGATTATATTGAACACCCGTATATTCATAATCAGTTAAGAATAAGTCTAAACTAGCGTCTTTAGCAAGGTCAGCCATATTACCGCCGGCATAGTTAGGTTCAGTTAAAACTTCGTCTTTAGTAGTACGTTTATCTTCAGCAACTTCCGCAGCGGCATCAAAGAAACCTTTTTCGTTTAAAACAACTTCACCTGAAGTAGTTTTACCTGTGAGCGCTAACTTTGATTGTTGAACGATAATTCTGCTTTCAACAAGTTCGTCTAAAAGCATTTGGTAAGTTTCACTTAAACCGTAGCCGTAATAAGCAACGTAATAATAACCCGTAGAGTTAAAAGAAGCGGCAAGTTCCCTTTTATAGATTTTATCTACAAGACCGCTATTAGGAATAGATACTTCGGCTATTACTTGATTCATATCCCTTTCCGCATCGGTAGTAACAAGGTCACAGCCACTAAATAAACCTAAACTTAAAATAGTTGCCGTAATAATAGCCGTAAGTTTAACTAATAATTTTTTCATACATCGTCTCCAAGTTTTTGTTGTAAAAGCACGCGCACACAATTTAGCGCATACTACGATTATTAAAATATCAATAGTAATATTATATACTAGGTTTGACTTTATTGCAATACTTTTTAATTAATTTCACTAAAATTTTACCGATTTTTTTTGCTAAACGCTACGATAAAGTCTTATGAACTAATACTTTAGTATTAAAAAACAAGAAAGTCCGTCATAATTTTCAAATATTCATTAGGTTTGCCTTCATCAGTGATAAAGGTTAGAACAGGATTTTCTTCAAAAGTCAAATTGACTTTATCTTTAAACGCCTTGATTTTCGTTAAAGCCCTGCCGTCTTTAAAACTATCTAACCCCT